>CALZGT010000017.1 GCA_945787235.1 uncultured Prevotellaceae bacterium | reverse complement strand
ATAACCTCAAAAACCATAACCCCTTCGATAACCTATAACCTATAACCTCTCAACTATGAATTATGCACCAACTTCTCCTCTGCCTCTTTCACTTTCAGGAAGTTGAACCCATCCCAGATGTCCTGCATCAAGGTGGTGATGTGGTCGTTGCACAGGTTGCCGATGCTGCCTTCGTGCGTGTGGTGTACCTCCTTGCAGGGCTTGAACTGTCCGGCCTCGATGTCGAGACCCACCTTCTTGTAGGCATCGCGGAAAGGCATGCCCTGCGAGGCGAGGCGGTTGACCTCCTCGACAGAGAACATGAGGTCGTAGCGGGGGTCGTCCAGGATGTGCTCGTTGACCTTGATACGGTTGATGATGTATGCCGTCATCTGCAGACAGTCACGCAGTTCCTCAAAGGCAGGCAGGAAGACCTCCTTGATGATCTGCAGGTCGCGGAAGTAGCCGCAGGGCAGGTTGTTCATGATGAGCGTAATCTGCTGGGGCAGTGCCTGGAGCTTGTTGCACTTGGCACGTGTGAGTTCGAAGACATCGGGGTTCTTCTTGTGGGGCATGATGCTCGAACCCGTGGTACACTCATTGGGGAGTTTCACGAAGGCAAAGTTCTGGGAGTTGAACATACAGGCATCGTAGGCCAGTTTGGCTACGGTTCCCGCTATGGAAGCCAGGGCAAAGGCCACGTTGCGCTCCATCTTGCCGCGTCCCATCTGGGCATACACCACATTGTAGTCCATGGAGTCGAAACCCAGCAGCTGGGTCGTCATGGTGCGGTTCAGGGGGAAGGACGAACCATAGCCTGCGGCAGACCCCAGGGGGTTGCGGTTGGTCATGCGCCAGGCGGCCTGGAGGAAGAGCATGTCGTCGGTGAGACTCTCGGCATAGGCTCCGAACCACAGTCCGAAACTGCTTGGCATGGCCACCTGGAGGTGGGTGTAGCCGGGCATCAGCACGTTCTTGTAGTGCTCGCTCTGACGGATGAGTTCGTCGAAGAGTGTCTTGACATCCTCAGCCACATGCTGCAGTTGCCGGCGCGTGAAGAGTTTGAGGTCGAGCAGTACCTGGTCGTTGCGTGAACGTCCCGAATGGATTTTCTTGCCTACGTCGCCCAGACGGCGTGTAAGCATCAGTTCTACTTGCGAGTGGACATCCTCTATGCCTTCCTCGATGACGAATTCCCCGCGCAGCACCATGGCGTGTATGTCGCGCAGTTCAGCCAGCAGGGCTTTCAGTTCGTCGGAGGTGAGCAGTCCTATGCTCTGCAGCATGGTGATATGGGCCATGGAGCCCAGTACGTCATGCTCCGCCAGATAGAGGTCGAGTTCGCGGTCGCGTCCCACGGTGAAACGCTCTATCTCGGCATTTATCTCAAAATTCTTTTCCCAGAGTTTCATCTTTATTTATGGTGGGTGCTGTAAATTCCTTAATAAATGTATGCAGTCATGCCCTCTCCGTGGTCGGGGAGGGCATGGCAGCGGTTCAGTAGGGTATCATGGCCAGCATGTCCGCCAGCTTGTCGATACCCGTCTTCAGTTTTCCTTCTATCATCTTGCGCATGAAGAAGTTGAGTTCCACCCCTACGGTGAGCTTCATGCGTGTCGTGCCATCGCTGGAGGGAAGGAGCTGCAGCCACAGGGTACCGGGCACGGGCGAGCCCTCCAGTTGCATCTTCACCAGCTTGGGTTCCTCGCGCTCTATGATGCGCAGGGTGAGCTGTGTACCCAGTTGTTCCACATAGCCCGACACGCTGTCCGCGTCGAACTGAAGCGTCTTGACGCGCTCCTGCAGGGTGGCCAGTTGCTCGTCGCTCACCTTGCCTGCGGCCTGCTGCTTGAGGAACGCGAGGACATTGGGGTCAGAGAGGCGTTCCTGGATGACACTCAGGTTGTTGAGGTCAGACAGTCTGCCGTACACCCGTTCCACGGGAGCCGCGATGGTCTTGATTTGGCTTTCGTACTTCGTCATGGTTACTTCATCCAGTTAGCAGGGTCCTTACGCCAGTCATTGAGCAGAGCCACGTCCTCCTGGGCGATGTAGCCGATGCGCAGAGCCTCCTCGACGACAGCCTCGTAGTTGGTGAGGGTGTAGAGCTGTACGTTGGCATCACGGAAAGCCTGGGCAGCCACGTCGAAGCCGTAGGTATAGCTGGCCACCATGCCCACTACCTCGCATCCGTTGTTGCGGATGGCCTCCACGGCCTTCAGGCTGCTGCCACCGGTGGAGATGAGGTCTTCCACCACGACAACCTTCATGCCCGGCTTCAGTTCACCCTCGATGAGGTTCTCCAGACCATGATCCTTGGGTTTGCTGCGTACATAGACGAAGGGCAGGTTGAGGGCATCTGCCACCAGGGCACCCTGGGGGATGGCTCCCGTGGCCACGCCGGCGATGGCATCCACCTCGGAGAACTGCTCGCTGATGAGGCGTGCAATCTCTATCTTGACAAAGGTGCGGAGTTCGGGGTAGGAGAGTGTCTTGCGGTTGTCGCAATAGAAAGGAGACTTCCAGCCGGAGGCCCAGGTGAAGGGGTTGGTAGGCTGGAGTTTGATGGCTTTTACCTTGAGCAGTTTGCCTGCAAAGATGTTTTCAAGAGTTTTCATAATCCAAGTGGTTTATATAAAAATAATTTTTTTCGTGTGCAAATATACGCAAAAATCCCGAATTACAAATCAGCCGGGATAAAGAAATCGACTTTTTTGGAGGCTAAGGTACGAATAAGCGGGCGAAAATACCTCGTTTCACCCATTTAATGAGGTGAGAGCGATGCACGCCACGCTGGAGGTGAGACGAGGAACGCTCTCTGTGAGTGTCTGCAAGGCAGAGGCCGTGGTAGAACCCGTGGTGATGACATCATCCAGGAGCAGGATGTGCTTTCCCTTCAGACCATTGGGATTCCTGGCCTGGAAGATTCGGGCCGTGTTGTGCATCCGGTCAGCGGCACGGAGGGATGTCTGGGTGGGATTGTCCACGATGCGCAGGAGGAAGTCGGTGCGGACGGGGATTCCCGTGGCCTGACTGACCCCTCGGGCAATGTGCTCGGCCTGGTTGTAGCCTCGTGTGCGCAGGCGTTTCCTTGAGAGGGGAATGGGGATGAGCATGTCGATGCCCCGACAGAAGTCCTGGGCCATGAGTTTGTCTGCCAGCATTCGTCCCATGAGCTGGCACAGGTCCGTCCGTCCCCTGTATTTCATGTGCTGCACCAGTGTGTGTACGTCACTGTCTGCCTGGTATGCGAGGAGTGTTTCGCCCGAATAAACCGACGCGGTGTTCCACAGGCGGCGTACCAGGTCGTTGTCCGTAGGACTTTCGAAATGCCGGAAAGGGAGCCGTGTGATACACGCGGCACAGAGACATTGTTCTTCGGGGCCCAGTATGTTGTGGCATATCGCGCAGCGGCGGGGCAGGACGATGTCGAGCAGACGGCGTAAGTTCATGCCCTGCGGAAGACCTGTATGATGTTTCCGCCATACCGTGTGGTAGAGGAGAGCGTTCCCCGTGGGACGAGGGGAGCAGCCGTACCTTTCCCCAGCACGGTGGGGGAAGTCTCTATCCTGATGTCATCCCACAGCCGCGCATCGATGAAATGCTGCAGGGTAGCGGCGCCTCCCTCCACCAGAAGCGTCTGTACCTGGCGTTGGTACAGTTCCGTCATGAGTTTCTTCAGGTTCCAGGAAGGCCAGCGAAGCGTTTCGGCTTCCCCATTGAAGACTTGCAGTCGGTCGGGCAGGTTGCCACGGGTGTCGATGACGATGCGCAGCGGGTTCTTGCCCTCCCACAGCCGGGTGGTTAGCGAGGGATTGTCGGCCAGTGCCGTCCTGCCTCCGATGAGGATGGCATCAGTGTGGGCACGGAGCTGGTGTACGAGTGTCTGGGTGAGGGGGGTGGAGAAGACGAGGGGTGTCTTGCTCCTGGGCTGCCCCAGGTACTCGTCGGCACTCTGTGCCCATTTCAGGGTGATGAAGGGCCGCTTCAGGGTATGGTAAGTCATGAACCGTCGGTTCAGGTCCTGGCACTCCTTCTCCAGAACCCCCACGGTGACCTGGCACCCCGCCTCCTGCAGTTTCCGTATGCCCAGTCCATCCACCTTGGCAAAGGGGTCGCGGCATCCGATGACCACACGGGGAATCCTCTTGGCGATGATGAGGTCGGCACAGGGAGGTGTCTTGCCGTAGTGGGCACAAGGTTCCAGACTCACGTAAATGGTGCTCTCGGCAAGCAGTTCGGGTTGTTGCACGGAGCGTATGGCATTGACCTCGGCATGAGGTCCGCCACACCGGCGGTGATACCCCTCACCGATGATGCAATCCTGGTGTACGATGACGGCTCCCACCATGGGGTTGGGGGCGGCTCCCGTGATGCCGTTTCGTGCCAGTTCTATGCATCTTCGCATGAATATTTCATCTTTTTCCTGTGTCAAAGCATCTTTTTCAGCCATTTTTTTGTATTTTTGCGGTGTCAAATCCAGAATGTCACACAATCAGTCAGTCCCATGTCACCCTATCGTCATGCCTTGCAGCAACTCTCAGCCGTCTATCCTCCCGGTGAGGCAACCAGTCTTGTCCGCCTGCTCTTTGAGGAGCGTTTCGGACTTTCGCTGACCGACGTTTTGTTGGGCAAAGATAGCAATTTATCCGCAAATGAGTGCAGGGAACTGCAAAATATTGTGGAGCGGATGCTGAAAAACGAACCCATACAGTATATTTTGGGGCATACCACGTTCTGCGGACTGACACTGAAGGTGGCTCCGGGCGTGTTGATACCACGACCTGAAACGGCAGAACTGGTGGAGTGGGTGGCTGCCGAGCAGGCAGGAAAGGGACCGGTACGGGTGCTCGACGTGGGTACGGGGAGTGGATGCATAGCCCTGGCCCTGGCCCAGAGGGGACTGGACGTGGAGGCCTGGGACGTGAGTGAGGAGGCACTGTCCATCGCCCGTGAGAATGCACGGAGTACGGGACTGGAGGTTTCTTTCAAGAGGAAGAATGTCTTACATTCGGCTCCTCAGGAAACGGTGGGACAGTATGATGCCATTGTCAGCAATCCACCCTATATCTGTCAGCACGAGGCGGCAGAGATGGAGCGCAACGTGCTGGACTACGAACCCCATCTGGCTCTTTTTGTACCCGATGATGACCCACTGCTTTTCTACCGTACCATCACCCACATGGCCAGCTGTATGCTGCGTGAGGGAGGTGCCCTGTACTTTGAGATAAACAGGGCGTACGGCAAGGAAATGCTTGCCATGATGGCAGAAGAAGGATTCTGTGAGATGGAAGTCCGCAAGGACCAGTTTGGAAATGAAAGAATGATGAAGGCCGTATGTTCAGGAAGAAAAGCATGACGCCCCAGGAGGCTCTCGCCAAGCTCACGGCATTGTGTGCGGGAAGCGAACAGTGTGAGTACCAGATGCGTGAGAAACTGGAGAAGTGGGGCATTGCACCCAGGGAGAGTGATGACATCATCAGTTATCTGTATGAGGAGAAATATCTTGACGAAGAGCGTTTTGCCCATGCCTATGCCCGCGACAAGATGCGCTACAGCCAGTGGGGCAGGCAGAAGATAGACCAGTACCTGAGGATGCTGCACGTCAGTGCTGCGGTCCGCCGTGAGGCTCTGGAGGCCTTGCCCGAGGAGGAATATACCGCCATGCTGGAGCATGTCCTGAAGGTCAAGGCGCGCTCCCTGAAGGCCGAAAGCGAGTATGAGCGTCGCGGAAAACTGATTCGTTTTGCACTGGGGCGTGGTTTTGAGATGGACGGCATCATGGAGGCCCTGGAGACCCTGGAGTGACGGATGAGGCTTGGGGGAGAACGAGAGGCGGGTTCCATAAGTCCCCGCCTTAATAAATGTGAAAAACAGCCTAGAAAAACGGCTTTTATGCCTAAATTAATAGAAAAAAGGCACAAAAGTTGGTTTTTAGTTTCATAATGAGAAAAAATAAATGTAATTTTGCACCTTGAAAATTGTGCACGCGCGTGTATTTCAAAAATTACAATGATGAATCTGAACAAATTTTTTTCTGCCCTTGCCCTCATGCTCATGTCGCTGACCCTTCTGACATCGTGCCTGAGCGATGATGATGAGGTCACGGTAGATGACCATTGCTACATCTCCAGTTTCAAACTGGGTACCCTCAAGCGTACCATCCATACAAAGGCCACCGACGGCAGTGACAGCACTTATACCGTATCGCTGGATGCCTCCTCGTTCCCCATGGACATCGACCAGAGGAATCTGGTCATCGAGAACCGTGACTCGCTGCCCTATGGTACGCGGGTCAATGCCGTACTGGTGACCATTGGCTATACTGGTGTGCTGGCCTACAAGCAGGCGGGTGCCGTGGAATGGAATGCCTTCTCCTCCAAGGACTCCATCGACTTCAGCAGCCCGGTGGAGTTTGTGGTGTATGCACAGAGCGGCCACGGCGAACGGCATTACAAGGTGAAACTCAATGTCCACAAGCAGGACGGCGACGTGTTCGACTGGCGCATGACGGGCAGTTCGGACGTGCTGGACCAGTTTGCCGAACGACGCATGGTGACCCTGGGACAACGTCTGGTCATGGTGGGCAGGACGGAGACAGGAGCCGTACTGCAGGCCCATCGTACCGCTGACTTGCAGAGTGAGTGGGAGGTCAAAGCCACCACGGGTGCAGAAAAGGCCGACGTGGCCACGCTGCAGGCGGTACAGGACGGAACGCTCCTGATGAGCACCACGGAGGGTGCCTTGCTCCGCAGTACGGATTACGGCGTGAACTGGCAGCCCCTCACGGAGGCTAAGGCCCAACGCGTACTGGCCGGAGTGAACGGACAGTGTCTCTACGTCCTGGACGAAGGGACGCTCCTGAGCAGTAACGATGGCGGTCAGACGTGGAAGGAAGAAGTCCTGGACGGCAGTGCAGCCAACCTGCCCGGATGCAACCTGAACATGGTATATTGCCGGCAGGAGAACGGACAGGAACGTCTTGTGCTGACGGGACAGCCCCTGGACGGTGCCAAGACCATGGCAGAAGTGTGGTCGAAGGCATGGAGTGAAAGCGGCCGGGAGCAGGATGCCATCTGGATGCACTATCCTCATACGGTGGACAATACGCTCCTCTGCCCCCTCTTCTCTCCCATGTTTGTCCTGCCCTACAACAAGGGACTGGTGGCCTTCGGCGGAAAGACGACGGACGGCTCCCGGGAGGCACTGGGCACCATGCTCTACAGCCCTGACTTCGGACTGACATGGCAGAAGCACGAAGACCTCACCTTGCCGGAGGAACTGGCCGGCAACGAGGGAGGACTGGCTGCTGCGGTGGATGACGAGAACTTCATCTGGATTACGGCAGGCAAGCAGACCTGGCGTGGCAGGTTGAACCGACTGGGCTTTGAGTGAGGAACGGAAGGTGAGAGTCAAGGTGATGCATATCTGCTTCCGACACAGGACGTGGCTGCTCCTCATGCTGCTTTCCCTCACGTCGTGGCTCAGGGCACAGGACCTGGAGTACAAGATGGAGCTGGGAGGCGCACTCGGTACCTCGGCCTATCTGGGGGACGTGAGCAGTTCGCCCTTCAAGCACATGAGCCTCATGGGAGGCGTGCTGGCACGCCGCAACTTCAACCAGCGCATGGTGCTCAAGGGCAACCTCGCTATGGGGCATATCGCAGGGGCTTCCAAGGGATATTTCATCCCCACTGATGCCGGAAACCTGAATGCCGCAGGGGGAGAGCGCATAGAGGTGGATTTCAAGCGTAACCTCCTGGACCTGGGAGCACAGTTCGAGTTCAGCTTCTGGGGATATGGCAGGGGGGCGAGTTACAAGGGGCTGAGCCCCATCACGCCCTACCTCACGGCAGGTCTGGGACTCACCCTGGCCTTCGGAGGAGGCAACGTCAACGCAGCACTGAATACTCCCGTAGGAGTGGGACTGAAATACAAGGTGAAGCCGCGCATCAACATCGGAGCTGAGTGGACGGTGCGCTTCACCACCAGCGACCGGCTCGATGTGACCCGTCAATCCTCCCAGCTGAAGGGCCCCTACGGGATTCCCAGTTCGGGATTCAAGAACAAGGACTGCTATTCGTTTCTGATGTTCTTCGTCACCTACGACTTGTGTCCAAAATACAGAAAATGTAACAATTAGATAACGTCATAATAGAAATATGAGTGCTAAAGAGAAAATCGATTTTCAACGCCTGCCACAGCATATAGCCATCATCATGGACGGCAACGGACGCTGGGCACAGGCCAAGGGACTGCCCCGCACCGCAGGGCACCAGGAGGGAGTATCCACCGTAACCCGCATCACTGAGGAATGTGCCCGCCTGGGTGTCAAGTACCTCACGCTTTATACCTTCTCCACCGAGAACTGGAACAGGCCCTCGCTGGAGGTACAGGCCCTGATGCAGCTCATCCTGGACCGCCTGCTGGAGGATGTCTTCATGAAGAATAATGTTCGCCTGCGTGTGATAGGCGACATGAGCCGTCTGCCCGGACCCGTGCTCAACCACCTCAACGAGATATGCGAGCACACCCGCCACAATGACCACATGACGCTGGTGCTGGCCATCAGCTACTCGTCGCGCTGGGAACTCACGGACGCCATGCAGCGCATGGCACGGCAGGTCAAGGAGGGACAGCTGGATCCTGAGGCCATCACGGAGGAGATGGTGAGCAACCAGTTGCAGACCAGTTTCATGCCCGACCCAGACCTCCTGATTCGTACCGGGGGGGAACTGCGCATCAGCAACTACCTCCTGTGGCAGTGTGCCTACAGCGAGTTTTATTTCTCCGACAAGTTCTGGCCCGATTTCCTCGAGGAGCAGCTCTACGAGGCCATCGTGGAATTCCAGCAGCGTGAGCGCAGGTATGGAAAGACCAGTGCGCAGGTGCAGCAGTCATAGGACTTACCATACCACAATAATAACGACTTTTACAGTATAGATGAAACGCATAACATCCTTCTTCCTCCTGATGCTGGCCCTGACCCTGCCCACAAGGACGTGGGCACAGGAAACCCAGGTCAAGCCTGTCGTCGATTATTCACGCACACCGAGGAAATACGTCATTGCCGGCATTACCGTAGGGGGTGTCAGCAACTATGACGACTATCTGCTTGTCGGACTCTCGGGACTCTCCGTTGGCCAGCGGGTGGCCATACCCGGTGAGGAGATTACCAAGGCCATAAAGAGATACTGGAGGCACGGACTCTTCTCCAACGTACAAATCAGTGTAGATAGCATCGTGGTCGATTCTGCTTATCTGCATATCCAGCTGGCTCAGCTTCCCAAGATTTCGGAAATCAACTACAACGGTGTGAAGAAGGGCGAACGGGAAGACCTGGAGACCAAGCTGGGACTGGTCAAGGAGAACCAGATTAACCCCAACATGACGGACCGAGCCAAGACGCTGGCCAAGAGATATTTCGACGAGAAGGGTTTCAAGAATGCCGAAATCAACATCGTGCAGCGCGATGACGTGGCACACCCCGGCAAGGTCATCGTGGATGTCAACATCGACAAGAAGGACAAGGTCAAGGTGAACAGCATCACCTTGCGGGGCAACGAGACGCTCAGCGAAAAGAAAATCAAGGGTACGCTCTTCAAGAACGGTGCTCTCAAGGGAATACACGAGCGGGGCAAGCTCTCCAGCTGGTTCCGTTCGAAGAAGTTCATCGACAAGAAATACAAGGAGGCCAAGGAGAACCTGCTTTCCAAATACTTCGAACTGGGTTACCGCGATGCCATCATCGTGGCAGACTCCGTGGTGCCGCATGATGAGAACTCCGTGGATATATTCATCGACATCGAGGAGGGACAGCGCTACTACCTGCGCAATGTCACCTGGGTGGGCAACACCGTCTATCAGACCGAGGACTTGCAGCGCATCTTCAACATGAAGAAGGGCGACGTGTATAACCAGAAGATGATAGACGACCGCCTGCATGCGGACAACGATGCCGTGGCCAACATCTATTACAATAACGGTTATGTGTTCTCCTCCATCGACCCCGTGGAGGTCAATGTGGTGGGCGACTCCATCGACCTGGAGATGCGCATCACGGAGGGCACGCAGGCCCATCTGAGCCATGTACGCATCCTCGGCAACGACCGCGTCTATGAGAACGTGGTGCGCCGCGAACTCCGCAACAAGCCGGGCGACCTCTTCAGCCGCGAGGCCATGGAGCGTTCCTACCGCGAACTGGCTGCCATGGGCCACTTTGACGCGGAGAGCATACATCCCGACGTACAGCCGAATCCCGATGACGGCACTGTAGATCTGAACTGGGGACTCACACCTAAGTCCAACGACCAGATTGAGTTCTCGCTGGGTTACGGCCAGACGGGTGTGATAGGTAAGATAGGTCTGAAGTTCAGCAACTTCTGCATGGCCAACCTCTTCAAGAAGGGCGGACTCCGACGTGGAGTGCTGCCTCAGGGCAACGGTGAGTCGTTCAGCATCAGCGGACAGACCAACGGACGCTACTACCAGGCCTACAGTGTGTCCTATGTCAATCCATGGTTCGGAGGCAAGCGTCCCAACCAGTTGTCCGTCAGCGCGTTCTTCTCCAAGCAGACCGACGTGAGCGACAACTACTACAACTCTGCCTACTACCAGAACTACTACAACAACTACCTCTACGGATATGGAGGTATGGGCAATAACTACTACGAGAACTATTACGACCCCGACAAGTATGTCAAGATTCTGGGTCTCTCCCTCGGATGGGGTAAGCGTCTGCGCTGGCCTGATGACTATTTCACCTTCATGGCCGAGCTCTCCTATACCCGCTACATGCTCAAGGACTGGCAGTACTTCCTCGTTTCCAACGGTTCGTGCAACAACATCAACCTGGGCTTCACCCTCTCGCGCAGCTCTACCATCAACCCCATCTTCCCCCGCAGCGGTTCGGAATTCCTGCTCTCAGCCACCTTCACGCCTCCCTTCTCGCTCTGGGACGGCAAGGACTACAAGAACCTGGCCAACAACTACAACAGTCCGGCCTACAAGACCGAACTGCAGGAGAAGTACCGCTGGATAGAGTACCACAAGTGGAAGTTCAAGGCCCGCACCTTCACGCAGCTCACGCCGGGCGAGAAGTGTCTGGTGCTGATGACGCGCGTGGAGTTCGGTCTGCTGGGTCACTACAACCAGTACAAGAAATCACCCTTCGAAACCTTCTATGTGGGAGGTGACGGCACCTCGGGCTACAGTTACAATTACGGTACTGAGACCATCGGACTGCGTGGTTATGACAACGGTTCGCTCACGCCTCAGGGGGCCAGTGGCTATGCCTACGACCGCTTCACCTTGGAGCTCCGCTATCCGCTCATGCTGGGTGCCAGCACCAACATCTATGCCCTGGCTTTCGCTGAGGGCGGCAATGCCTGGACCAGCGTGAAGAAGTTCAATCCCTTCGACATGAAGCGTTCTGCCGGGTTCGGCGTACGCATCTTCCTGCCCATGGTGGGACTGCTGGGTATCGACTGGGCCTACGGTTTCGATGCCGTGCATGGCTCCCGTTCCTACTCGGGCAGCCAGTTCCACTTCATCCTCGGACAGGAGTTCTGATATACGAAGGCATTATACATGACAAAAAACAACCGCCATAGTGAAAATAAGAACATAAATCAGCAACATCTATGAAAAAGATTCTTATCACCCTGACCCTGATGCTCGGCTTTGCCGCATCCATGAGTGCACAGAAGTTTGTCCTGGTGGACATGGAATACATCCTGAAGAACATCCCTGCCTATGAGCGGGCCAACGAGCAGCTCAATCAGGTCAGCAAGAAATGGCAGGCCGAAGTGGAGGCCCTCACCAACGAGGCACAGAAGCTCTACAAGACCTACCAGAGTGAGGCCGTCTTCCTGAGCCAGGAGGAGAAGACGCGCCGTGAGGAGGCCATTGTGGCCAAGGAGAAGGAGGCCAGTGAGCTCAAGCGCAAGTATTTCGGTACCGACGGACAGCTCTTCCAGAAGCGCGAGAGCCTCATGGCACCCATACAGGACGAGATATACAATGCCGTCAAGGACATCTGTGACCAGAAGGGCTACTCGCTCGTCCTCGACCGTGCCTCGGATGCAGGCATCATCTATGCTTCGCCCAAGATTGACATCAGCAACGAGGTATTGCTGAAACTGGGCTATGGAAACTGATATCAATAATAAAAACTATAAAATTACATCAAGATGAAAAAGATTCTTTTCGCCATCCTCATGATGGCTCCTCTGAGCCTGTTCGCTCAGAAGTTCGCACATTTCAATTCTGCCGACATCATCCCCAACATGAAGGAGTATGTCGCTGCACAGACGGAAATCGAGACGCTCGGAAAGCAGTACAAGGAGGACCTCGACCGCATGCAGGCAGAGCTCCAGAAGAAGAGTGAGGAGTTCCAGAAGGAGGAGGCCAATCTCCTTGACAACGTGAAGCAGCGCCGCCAGCAGGAGCTCCAGGACCTCTACAACCGCATCCTGCAGACCAACCAGGACAACCAGCAGTCACTGGAGAAGGTGCAGGCAGAGAAGCTCCAGGCCATCCAGCAGCTTGTCATGGAGGCCATCAAGAAGGTCGGTGAGGCCGGTGGCTACATCTATATCGTAGATACCAGCAACGGGCTTATTCCCTTCGTCAATCCTGCCATGAGTACTGACGTGAGCGCAGAGATCAAGAAGGCACTCGGAATGTAATCCTAAAATATCACGCACATGCATTACATCATTCACACCCTACACCGCTCAGGAGCAGCCAGGGGCCGACTCATCCTTTGCCTCATGCTCCTGTCCATGCCGTTCCTTGCCCAGGCACAGCTGCGCTTTGGCTATCTCCGCTATGCTGAGGTCTGCCGGCAGATGCCCCAGTATGCCCAGGTCCGGCAGCAGATGTCTGACCTCAAGGCCAAGTACGAGAAGGAGGCCACCCGCAGCGAGGCTGAGTTCCAGCGCAAGTTCTCGGATTTCTTGCAGGGACAGAAGGACTTCCCCGCCAGCATCCTCCAGAAGCGACAGGCAGAACTGCAGGAGGTCATGGAGCGTGGCATTGCTTTCCGCCAGGAAGCCCAGGACCTGCTTGCCAAGGCCGAGAAGGACCTGATGAACGGGGTCTATGCCCAACTGGACACGGCCATCCAGGCTGTGGCTGCACAGTATGGCTATGCCTTCGTGCTGAATACCGATGAACATGCTGCCCCGTACATCAACCCTGCCATGGGTGACAACATCACCGACCTGGTACGGGTGCGGCTCGGCATCATCAAGGAGGAGGAAATGACACTCCCCGTACCAGTCCTTCCCGCTGCCAAGGAGGAAGAAGCACCGAATGAAGGGGGCGAGGTGATTGGCAATGAATAATTAACAATGAACAATGAACAATGGGCTGCGCGGTGTAACTTTGCGCCAGCCCATTGTTAATTGTCCATTGTCCTCGCGCAGCCCATTGTTAATTTTAATTGTTCATTGTTAATCGTTGATTGTCCCCATGTCTCCCATAGGTATTTTTGATTCTGGTTACGGCGGTCTTACCATACTCCGGCAGATCAAGGCCCTTTTGCCCCAGTATGACTATCTCTATCTGGGTGACAATGCCCGTGCGCCCTACGGTACGCGCAGTTTCGAGATTGTCTATGAGTTTACCCTACAGGCCGTACGCCGTCTTTTTGAGATGGGATGCCCCCTCGTCATCCTGGGGTGCAATACTGCCTCGGCCAAGGCCCTGCGCACCATCCAGCAGCATGACCTGCCCCTGATAGACCCCGACCGCCGCGTGTTGGGTGTCATCCGTCCCACGGCAGAGTGTGTGGGACAACTCTCCCGTTCGCGCCACGTGGGGGTGGTAGCTACCCCCGGCACCATCCGCAGCAAGACCTACGAACTGGAGATAGCCAAACTGCATCCCGACATGACCGTCACGGGCGAGGCATGCCCCATGTGGGTCCCGCTCGTGGAGAATGGTGAGTTCGACTCTCCCGGAGCCGACTATTTCGTGGAGAAACGCATCGGCAACCTCCTGCGCCATGACCCCCTCATTGACACCATCATCCTGGGATGCACCCACTATCCCCTCCTTCTCAACAAGATTCTTAAATACACCCCGCGCGAGGTGCGCGTCATTGCACAGGGAGAATACGTGGCCGACAGCCTGAGGGATTACCTCCAGCGGCATACAGCCCTGGAGTCACGCCTCACCCAGGGCTCCACCACCCGTTTCCTCACCACGGAGGAACCCTCTGCCTTCAGCGAACACGCCGCCTTCTTCCTGGGTGATGGAACCGTGCAGGCAGAACGCATCACACTGGGATGAGGATGCCTTCGAAACCATGTGACTGGGAAACCTGGGGAATAAAATGCAAAAAGCGAAGCATTGCTGCTTCGCTTCTTAGAGTCGGGATGACAAGACTCGAACTTGCGACCTCGCGCCCCCCAGACGTGTGCGCTACCAACTGCGCTACATCCCGTTTCTCTTTTGCACTGCAAAGGTACGCCATTTTTTTGGAACTACCAAATTTTTTTCGTACTTTTGTGCGGAAAAACTGAAAAAAACAACTTTATGGAACCAAAAACGCTAAAAAAACGCCTTTTCAAGGCTCTTACGATACATCTGCCGGCCAGCAAAAGCATCAGCAACCGTGCCCTCATCATCAATGCCTTGAGTGGGGCAGGGGTGATGCCTCAGAACGTGTCGGACTGTGATGACACTCGTGTCATGCTGCGTGCATTGGCAGGTCAGAACGCACGGGACGGACAGGGCCGTGAGGTCATCGACATCATGGCAGCGGGTACTGCCATGCGTTTCCTTACGGCCTATCTGAGTGTCACGCCCCCACGGGAGGGTGAGGCTCCCTCGGCGCGTATCATCACGGGAACGGAGCGGATGCAGAACCGCCCCATAGGCTTGCTGGTGGAGGCTCTCCGTCATCTGGGGGCTGACATTGGGTATGTGGGCAGGGAGGGATTCCCTCCCCTCTGCATCCAGGGCAGGAGACTGGAGGGAGGTGAAGTCACGCTCCCGGGTCATCTGAGCAGTCAGTACATCAGTGCCATGCTCATGGTGGGGCCCATCCTGGAGAAGGGACTGACGCTGCACCTGGAGGGCGAGGTGGTGAGCCGTCCTTACATAGACATGACGCTGGCCATCATGCGTAGCTTCGGGGCCGAGGCTACCTTCGTGGGGAGCACGCTCAGGGTGGAGCCCACGGGCTACAAGCCTATACCTTATTATATAGAGAACGACTGGAGTGCTTCTTCCTACTGGTTCGAGATGGTGGCACTGACTCCCGGCAGTGAGATACGCCTGCCAGGTCTCTTCCAGGAGAGTCTGCAGGGCGACCAGGGCGTGCTGGACATCTTCCGTCACCTCGGTGTGGAGGCATCCTTCGAGGAGCTGGCCGCCGATGGGGCAGGTCCAGCTTCCGTACTGGTGCTGCGCCACACGGGCAGGGTCGCCGAGCGGCTGGACATCGACATGCTGCGTGTGCCCGACCTGGCACAGACGGTGGTGGTGACGTGCTGCATGTTGGGGGTAAGGTTCCGCATCAGCGGTTTGCAGAGCCTGAAAATCAAGGAGACCGACCGCATCTTTGCCTTGCGTACCGAACTGGCCAAACTGGGATATTTGGTGTGCGAGGAGGATGACAGCGTGCTCCTCTGGGAGGGAGAACGCTGTGAGGTGGCTGCCGATTGCAGCATAGACACCTACGAGGACCACCGCATGGCCATGGCCTTTGCGCCCTGCTGCCAGGTGTTGGGCAAGGTGGTCATCAACAACCCTCAGGTGGTCAGCAAGTCGTACCCCGGGTACTGGACTGACCTCGATACTTGTCTCGCCTAAAAACAAGCAAAGAAAATCAACAGGTATGTGGTTCTTATTCTATACAGTCATTGCCCTGGTGCTCCTGGGGGTGGTGGCGGCTTCTGCCACATGGTGGCGTTTCCGCAGGCAGCAGGAACAGTTGGAACGGGGAGAGATAGTCTCCGCAGATAAGGTGAATCCCGTGGATATGGAGTGCTGCGGCCAGCACGAGGTGTGTGAGAAGGACAGTCTGCTGGCTGCCGTGAGCCGTGACGTGGAGTACTATAACGACGAGGAACTGGACCGCTTCCGTGGCAGGGCCGGGGATGCGTATTCCGAGGAGGAGTGTGACGAGTTCCGCGACATCCTCTATACGATGCGTGACGATGAGGTGGCGGGATGGGTTCGCAGCCTCCAGCTCCGCTATGTCAACCTCCCCGACGAGGTCAAGGATGAGGTGTTCCTGATAGTAGGGGAGAGGAGAGGGCAATAAAACTCATTCTCTTACGTTATTAATATAATGATGAACTCTGAATGGCATATACGCAGATGGTGGCGGTGCGTCCTGACCCTTGCGGTGGGATGCATGGTGCTGTGTGCCATGTCCTCCTGTTCCACCAAGCACAACACCCCGATGACAAGGGCCTGGCACTCCTTTGCCGCCCACTACAATACACTCTACAACGGTCAGATGGCCTATCTCGACGGACTTGAGGCACAGCAGAAGGGGCACAAGGATGACTACACGCAGCTGCTCCCCATGTATATCAGTACGCGCAAGGCCACGGCCACCCTGGGGAAGAGCAACTTTGAGACGGCCATAACGAAATGTGAGAAGGCCATCAAGTTGCACAGCATCAAGAAGAAACCCGTGCAGAAGGGCAACCGCTCCCTCACACCCAAGGAGAAGGAGTTTCGCGCACGCAAGGAGTTCAATCCCTACCTGCGCCATGCCTGGCTCATGATGGGCAAGGCACAGTTCCAGCAGGGCAACTTCTTCGAGGCGGCCAGCACGTTCAGCTATGTGGCACGGCTCTATGCCACACAGCCTGAGGTCTCCAGCGTGGCACGTGCCTGGCTGGCCCGTTGTTACGTGGCCCTGGACTGGCCCTACGATGCTGAGGACATCCTCCACAAGATGGGGCGCGACAGCATGAGCACGGAGGCGGCAAGGGAGCGTGAGAACACCCTGGCGGCCTTCCTCATTGCCACGGAGCAGTATGCCGAGGCCATTCCTTACCTGAAGAAGAGCATCGGTAAGGCGGGCGGCAAGTTGCAGCGTGCTCGTCTGAACTACCTCCTGGGACAGCTCTATCATGCCACGGGGCAGGACCAGCTGGCCTACAAGTACCTGGGCAAGGTGGCCCGCAGCAATCCGCCCTACGAACTGGAGTTCAACGCACGCATCATGCAGACGGAGGTGATGTCGGGCAGTAAGTACAAGCAGATGATCAAGAAGTTGCAGCGCATGGCGCGCAGCGAGCGAAACAAGGACTACCTCGACCGTGTATATTATGCCATCGGCAACATCTACCTCAGTGCACAGGACACCACGCACTGCCTCTACGCCTGGGAGAAGGGCGTGGAGGAGAGTACCCAGGGGGGCATTGCCAAGGCTGTACTGCTGTTGCGCCTGGGTCAGGTCTATTGGGATAAGGAGGATTATATCAAGGCGCAGGATGCCTACAAGCAGTGCATCGCGCTGCTGGACAAGGAGCACGAGGAGTACCCCGAGAGCGAGCGGCGCAGCAAGCTGCTCGACGAACTGGCACCTCCCCTCGGCGACGTGAAGCTCCAGGATAGTCTCCAGGCTCTTTCCCAGATGGATGAGAAGGACTATCTGGCAGCCATCGACCGTGTCATCGAGGCTCTGAAGAAGAAGGAGAAGGAGGAGGCCAAGAAGGCGGCGGCCAGTGGGGCAACGGCTTCGGGCACCCAGGGAAATGCCATGCCGCAGAACACGATGGGCAGCGCACGGCCCGGGAATACCATGGCACCCGGCGGTGCCAAGGGAGCTTGGTACTTCTACAACCCTGTGACGGTGCAGAACGGCCGTCAGACTTTCCAGCGCCGCTGGGGCAACCGCAAGAACGAGGATAACTGGCGACGGAGCAACAAGCAGGTGGCGGCAGGCAGCGATTTCGAGGAGTACAACTATGATGAGGACACCGACTCGCTGGACTACGGCAGCGTGGATGAGGAGGCCGGGGGCGATGAGGCTTTGCAGGACTCGCTGGCCAACGACCCGCACCACAGGGAGTTCTACCTCAAGCAGATTCCCTTCACGGAGGAACAGATGGCACAGTCGCATGCCGTGCTGAGCCAGGGGCTCTACAAGGCGGGCGTCCTGGAGGTGGAGCAGTTGGGCAACCATCCGCTGGCTCTCCGCACGCTCCAGCGTCTGTTGCGCGACTATCCCGAGTTCGAGCAGAAGGATGATGTCTATTACCACCTGTTCTTGCTTTCGGGACGCATGGGCGACATGGAGGAGGCGGAACGCTATCGCCAGTTGCTCATCTCCGAATTCCCTGAGTCGAAGGCGGCCGTGCTGCTGGCCAACCCCAACTACGAGATGATTGCCTCGCGGGGCAGGGAGATGGAGGACTCGCTCTACATGGCTGCCTACCATGCTTATCTTGAGGGTGACTACGGGGAGGTGGACCGCCATTACCAGTATTGCACCGACAACTTCCCCGAGGGACTGAACCGTCCCAGACTGATGTTTGTGCATGCCATGTCGCAGCTCTACACGGGGAAGCAGAAGGAGTTTCTCGATGAACTGAAGGAGCTGGTGCAGAAGTACCCCAAGGAGGACATCACGGAGATGGCGCAGTACATCGTCAAGGGCTTGCAGGAGGGTCGTCTGCTCTCCGACGAGAAGTACAACGCCTCCGACATCTGGTCGCGCCGTGCGCTGACCCTGTCAGACGATTCCACGGCGGTGGCTGACACGCTCAGCGATGACCGCTTCATCAACTACTCCTTCGTGCTGGCCTATCCCGAGGGCAGTCTGGACGAGGACCAGTTGCTCTTTGAACTGGCCCGTTACAATTTCACCAGTTTCATGGTGCGTAACTTCGAGATTGAGCAGATCCGCCTGGACGGCATCTCCATGATGCGTGTCAGCGGTTTCCTCAGCTACGACGAGGTGCATGCCTACGTGCAGCAGCTCTATGCCGACAGTCATATGCGCCGTCTTCTGGAGGGCATCCGCACGCTGCTCATCAGCGACCGTAACCTCCAGATGCTGGGCAAGCAGGTGAGCTTCGAGGACTATGGCATCTTCTTCGAGGAGAGGATTGCTCCGCTTGAGGTTCCCGATGACCTGCAGATAGATGCTGCTACGGACATTCCCTTCGTGGATCCTGAGGAAGTGGGCGAAACGGAAGCAGAAGAGGAGGTCATCGAGGAAGAGGTGGAGGATGATTTCCCGTTCGGATTCTGAGGCAATGTGATTTGAGTAATCTTCCCCATCCATGGTGGCCTGGGGTTCGATTTGGTTTGCCCACAAAGCCCTGACATTCCTGACAAAATGTTAAATGTGGGGGCAGGAAGAGCGGTTTAACATGGCATTGTCTTGGTCTTTTGGGAGAAAATACTTACTTTTGTACCCACATAATCAACAACGACGAAAAATTGGAATACAGACTACTTTGGATAGACGATGAGGTGGAACTGCTGAAGGCTCACCGCCTCTTCCTGGAAAAGAAGGGGTATGAGGTGGAGACGGCCAGCAATGGGTATGACGCCATAGAGAAGTGTGCCGAGACTTCGTTCGACCTCATCCTCCTGGACGAGAACATGCCCGGACTGAGCGGACTGGAGACGCTGCAGCGCATCAAGGAGGTCAGTCCTGCCACGCCCGTGGTTATGGTGACCAAGAGCGAGGAGGAGAACATCATGGAACAGGCCATAGGACAGCAGATAGCCGACTACCTCATCAAGCCAGTCAACCCCATCCAGATTCTCTCTACGCTGAAGAGGAACATTCACCACCGCGAAATCGTCACCGAGGTGGCACAGAATGCCTACCAGCAGGACTTCGGCAAACTGTCCCTGCAGATTGACGAGGCCCGGGAGATGGAGGACTGGATGGAGGTGTACAGGCGACTGGTGGCCTGGGAACTGCAACTCAGCGAGACGGACTCGTCGATGAAAGAGATGCTGGCCTCGCAGAAGCGGGATGCCAACCACCTCTTCTGCCGCTTCGTCAAAAAGAACTACCTGCAGTGGATAGCCGACAGCGAGACGCGCCCCCTGATGAGTCCCGACCTCTTCAAGAACACGGTGTTTCCTTCCCTCAACGCGGGTGAGAAGGTCTTTTTTATTGTCATCGACAACTTCCGCTATGACCAGTGGTGCGTGCTGCGCGAGGAACTGGCCGACCTCTTCACCTTCGACGAACGCCTCTACTGCAGCATCCTGCCCACGGCCACGCAGTATGCACGCAACGCCATCTTCAGCGGTCTGATGCCCAACCTCATCGCCAAGATGTTTCCCGACCTGTGGGTCGATGAGGACTCGGAGGAGGGCAAGAACCTCAACGAGGCGCCGCTCATACAGACGCAACTGGACCGCTACCGCAGGAAGAACTCCTTCTCGTACCATAAGGTCAACGACTCGGCGGCTGCCGAAAAACTGGTGCACGAGTTGCCCAACCTGCAGCGCCATGACCTCAACGTGCTGGTGCTCAACTTCATCGACATGCTGAGTCATGCCCGCACCGAGAGCCGCATGGTGCGCGAGCTGGCCAACAACGAGGCGGCCTACCGCAGCATCACGCAGAGCTGGTTCCGCCACTCTGCCATCAAGGATATCTTCCGTGCCCTTGCGGCCAGCGACTGGCATGTCATCCTCACCACCGACCATGGCTCCATACGCTGCTATGACCCAGTGAAGGTGGTGGGCGATCGGAACACCAACACGAATCTGCGCTACAAACTGGGCAAGACGCTGTCGTACAACCCCAAGGAGGTCATGGAACTCAAGGACCCTCTCAAGGCACAGTTGCCGGCTCCCAACCTGAGCACGGCCTACATCTTTGCCACGGGGGCTGACTTCTTTGCCTATCCCAACAACTATAATTACTACGTGTCGTATTTCAAGGACACCTTCCAGCATGGAGGCGTGTCGATGGAGGAAATGCTCATCCCGCTCGTCTCCCTGCGCGGAAAGAAAAGAAACTAAAGAATATCATCATGGACATCATCATCAAATCCCTCGGACAGATTGGCGAGGCTGCCCGACAGTTCATATCCCATTTCCGACTGGACGACCGCACCGCCGACCGTCCCCTTCCCGTCTTTGCCTTCTACGCCCCCATGGGTACGGGCAAGACGACGTTCATCAAGGCTGTCTGTGAGGCATTGGGCGTGGCCGACCCTGTCAACAGTCCCACCTTCGCCATTGTCAACGAGTATGAGGCTGCTGAAGGTAGTCCCATCTATCACTTTGACTTCTACCGTATCAAGCGTCTCAGTGAGGCCTACGACATCGGCGTCGATGACTATTTCTACAGCGGCAACCCCTGTTTCATAGAATGGCCGGAACTCATCGAGGAACTGCTGCCCGAAGAGGCCATACGGGTGGAAATCAAGGAAATGGAGGAGGGGGAAAGGGTAGTTCATAGTTCATAGTTCATAGTTGAGAGGTTATGGGTTATAGGTTATAGGTTATAGGTTATCGAAGGGGTTAGAGTACATGTCCTGTTGTCTTCGGGTTATAGTTCTCGTCCACGATTGAGCAGCCATGACC
>CALZGT010000016.1 GCA_945787235.1 uncultured Prevotellaceae bacterium | reverse complement strand
ATTTTGGAATTATTTTCGAGGACAAATTGTAAGTTGGCTTTCGCCTTCCTCCTCCGCGCCTCGGCAATATTCAAGCTTGATATTGCTCTCAGCTTGTCGTCGGTTGAAGAGGGAGCGTAGCGAGCTACGTGACCGAGTCTACTTACAATTTGAGCCGAAAAGAATCCAAAAGATGACAAAACGTCAACCGAACGAGCAGCGAGAGCAGAAGCCAAACCTGTTTGGATTATGCCGAGTCGCAAGTGAGGAAGAAGTATTCAACCCACAATTATTAATCCTTTTGACGGTGGGAATTTGTAGAACCCACCTATATATAGATGTGCGCCTCGTGGCACACGGACAGGTCAGTGTCCTGCGGAAAAGCCTCGTCTCGCTCGTAGCCTGAGAAAAATGGGTAGGACACTGACCTGTCCCCTGTCCCGCTAGGACAAGAATCTGTGGCGGACTTGACATTTTCTTATAAAAAAACGCAAAGTCTCGGGGAATGACCTTTGTTTTTTATTTCGACTGGCTTATAATTCAGGATTTTTATGTAAATTTGCCACCGAATTGCAGGCTTACCTCTCCTACAACAGTCGCAAACCTATGGGTATGTACATCAATTAAAGCAATAACGATTTCCGTGACATCGTGGCAAGTGACAAAGAACAAGCAGACAGCAATGCTGAAAAGCATCCTCTATGACCTGCAAGGCAGAATGACAAAGGGAGACAACAAAGGCATCTACATCGAAAAGATTTTTAAGAACGGAAAAACAAACTATCGTAAAATATGGAAAAATTAAGCTTAAAGACATCGTTCCTTGCTCTGTCAATACTGATGGCAAGCAACACAGCTGTAGCACAGAACCCCATCGTTACCCACTGCTACACAGCCGATCCTGCACCGATGGTGTTTGAAGGCAACGACAGTCTCTACGTCTATTGCGACGAAGACATGAACATCCCTGGTGTACACGACTTCTACTACATGGACCGCTATCGAGTCTATTCCACCGTTGACATGGTGAACTGGACCGACCACGGTATCGCCATGCCTCGCACAGCCTTTGCATGGGCGAGAGAAGGAACTTGCTGGGCAAGCCAGTGTGTGGAGAGAGACGGCACTTACTACTGGTATGTATGTCTCTCAAAACCAAACGACTGGCGTCACTATATCGGCGTGGGCAAAAGCAACAAGCCCTCTGGACCATTCAGGGATGCACGCAGGCAGCCTATTCTGGACACAGGTGAGGGAGGCGACATTGACCCTTCCGTCTTTATTGACGACGATGGACAAGCCTATCTCTACTGGGGCAACAACAAACTGCGCTATGCCAAACTGAAAAAGAACATGATTTATATTGATACCAGCATCGGCAAGAAAGGCGTTGTTGAGGTGGAACTGACAGAAAAAGCTTTCGGCGGTGTAAAAGTGGACGATAAAGTGACGGGGAAGGACTGCTACGAAGAAGGGCCATGGCTCGACAAACGTGGCGACAACTACTACCTGATTTACGCAGCTGGAGGAGTGCCAGAACACATTTCCTACAGCATGAGCACAAGTCCAGAAGGACCATGGACATACATGGGGCAAGTGATGAAGCAACAAGATACCGGTTCGTTCACCAACCACAGCGGCATCGTGAACTACAAAGGCAAAGACTACTTCTTCTACCATACAGGATGGGCTAAAGGTGGTGGTGGCTTCAATCGAAGCATGGCAGTCGAGGAGATGACCTTCGCTTCAGACGGACGAATCCTGCCCGTCACGGCAACTCGACAAGGCGTTAAAGCACTTTGTACCATGAGCCCATACCTCTGTCAGCAGGCCGAGACACTCAATGCTGCTGAAGGAATCAGAGTTGTAGGCAATGAATCCATAGGCGTTTATGTCACCGACATCCATGCCGGCGACTTCATGCGCGTGGCAAACGTCGATTTTGGCTCTGAAGGTGCTCAATCTATCACTATCCGCGTAGCAGCCAAGAGCAACAATGGCACTCTGGTGGTACGGCAAGACAATACAAAAGGAAAGATTTTGGCAAAGATAAAAATCGAGGCAACTGGAGGAGAAAAGGTTTGGGAAGAAAGGACTTTCGAACTGACTAACACGCCAACAGGCATCCACGATATTCACTTCAGTTTCATCGGAACAGGAGATGCCACACTATTCAACTGGGACTGGTGGCAGTTCAACGAAGCAAACTCCACTGGCATTGAAAATCTACAGGACAATGCATCCCCTCACAACACCACCTTCTACACTCTGCAAGGCATACCAACGGAAAATCCCACACAAGGCATCTACATCAAAGATGGCAAAAAAGTAGTAATCAACAACTAAATAACCGACAAGCAACAAGAAGGCTCGCATCATGATGATGCGAGCCTTTATTTCATTCATTATCCTAGTTTTGCCGCAAGTTCAACATAGAACTGCAATTTCTCAACTCCAAAAGAGTGCTTATACGAAAAGATTTCGTAAATTTGCACTTGCTAGTTGAATCCGCGTCCTCCATTTTTCGTGCTAAATGCTTGCATGGTTAGAAATAATGTTGTAACTTTGCAACGGGATTGTAGGCTTATCACTCCTGCAGCAGACCTGAAACCATGGGTACATATATCAACAGAGGCAATAGTGCGTTCAGCGACATCGTCGCTCATGAGTATGTCGATAAAACATCGCTGATACCGTTGATCAACGCGACACTCAACTCTGAGCGGCGCTACAGTTGCGTCTCACGGTGCCGTCGCTTCGGCAAGTCGATGGCGGCAAAGATGCTGTGTGCCTACTATGACAAGTCGTGCAGCTCGCGGGAACTGTTTGCCGGGCTGAAGGTGGAGACGGACAAGTCGTTCGAGACTTATCTCAACCGCTACAGCGTGCTCTACCTGGATGTTACATCGTTCACCTCACGGCCGGAACTGCGCCAGGACATCGTGAGGAACATCCAGGAGGAGATTATTCACGAACTGAAGGAAACCTTCCCAGACGTGAAATACAAGGCCAACTCCGACCTCATGGACGTACTTTCATCCATCCACCAATCCACAGGCGAAAAGTTCTTCTTCATCATTGACGAGTGGGATGCCATCTGCCGCGAGTTCCCTGAACGGCAGAGGATGAAGGGCACCCCGGAGTCGGTCGTTCCCACCATCATGGACGAGTACGTCATGCTGCTGCGCCGACTGTTCAAGACGCAGGACTCCGACGTGGTCTTTGCCGGAGCCTATCTCACGGGCATCCTGCCCATAAAGAAATACAACACGGAGTCGGCGATGAACAATTTCCGCGAATACTCGATGATTAATCCAGGCAGGATGGCTCATTCCCTGGGATTCACGCATGAGGAAGTGGTTTCTCTGTGCCAGGAATATGACATGGACATCTGCGAGATGGAACGCTGGTATGACGGCTACCGCATAGGCAAGGCTTCCCACATGTTCAATCCCTATTCTGTGATGAGAGCCATTGATGAAGATGATTACAGGAGTTACTGGACCACCACAGGAGCCTATGACGCTGTCATCACCTATATAGAGATGAACTTCGACGGCCTGAAGGACGACATCATCCGTATGCTGGCCGGTGATCGCGTGGATGTAGATACCACGGAGTTCCTGAACGACATGCATATAGTAAGGAGCAAGAACGATGTCTTCACCGTTCTCATTCATCTTGGCTACTTGGCATACGACGGTAAAGCACAGAAGTGTTTTATCCCGAACAAAGAGGTTGCTGACGAGATGAACAACGCCATAAAGGCAACATCCTGGGAACCATTGGTCAAGACGATACAAAACTCAAAAGCCCTTCTTGATGCCACCATCATGGGCAATGAACAAGCCGTGGCAAGAGCCATCGACCTGGCCCACGACGAGAACACCAGCATCCTCGCCTACAATGACGAGAACTCGCTGGCCTGCGTGCTTACCGTGGCCTATATCTGGGCCAGGAACGAGTACATCATCCACCGCGAGTATGCCACGGGCAAGGGATATGCAGACCTGGTCATGATTCCGCGCCGCAACGTCAACAAGCCCGCACTGGTTATTGAGTTGAAGTTCAACCACTCTGCCGATACCGCCATCGACCAGATAAAGCAGAAGAACTATCCAGCTCAGGTAGCTGCATACACGGGTGAAATACTGCTAGTAGGTATCAACTACGACAAGGAGACGAAGCAGCACACTTGCAAGATTGAAAGAATCACCATATCCTGAATCAATGTATCTAACCCCACTCCTTTGAAAAAGAAGGGTCAGAGGGAAAGATACATTGACCCTGACACATTCTGAAGAGGCACTTTTTCTTCAAACTCCTGTTACTTTAAGAGTCAAATAAAATTAACTTATACAAAATTAGACCATCACAAAGGGTGAGAAACTTTAGACAATTTATTTGGACGGCGCAATACGTCATCGTGGAGACGCTTACGATGGTTGCGGATTTGAGGATTAATAGAACCTACCTGAAGAGTAAACGAAGTTTTATTATTCTCTGTGCCTTATGTGCAAGCCTCAGTGTGCAGGCTCAGGAGTGGGTCAATGTGCACAGCACTTATGCTGGAGTGCCATGGACCTTCCCTTTTCATGCGCAAGAGGGGACTTCGTTCATCTTTTCATCCGACGGTGAAAGCCTCAAAGTCCACCTGATGCGGGAAGACAGCACAGAGATGACTGTGCCCTACAGCTTATCTGTCATCGACAGCATCAGTTTCTCCCATGCCCTCACCGACAAAGAGAAGGGACACAACAAGTACAGGTTATTCACCTTAGCCATCCATACGGAGGATGGGGCATCCATCGAAGACAAAGATACGTGGGTCAACTGCCATTTCTCCCTCAACGGCAAGGGAGAATATTCCAACTATGCAGGCACAGGACGCATACGCGGCAGGGGCAACTCCAGCTGGCTCTACTACGACAAGAAACCGTATAAGTTCAAGCTCGATGCCAAGAGCAAACTCCTCGGTATGGACAAAGCTAAAAACTGGAATCTTCTGTCCAACTACCGCGATGTGACAGACATGATGAATGTCTATGCTTTTGAGACAGCTCACTGGATGGGCATGCCGCATACCAACCATAGCCGTTTTGTGGAAGTCTTCCTCAATGGAGAATATGTCGGAGTGTATCAGCTCACCGAAAAGGTAGAGATAGGGAAGGGCAGGGTCGATATCGACCCCAAAGAGGGCTGGCTGATGTCGTTCGACCTTGACGATGGCCCTTCACTCAGTCCCGGTGCTTCTGACAACTTCTGGAGCGAGGTGTACTCCCTGCCCGTGTGTGTAAAGGAGCCTGAAGAAATTGAACAGCAGCGGCTGGACTCTATCAAGGCTGACTTCGCCCAGTTGGAAAGGGCCGTGCAGGAGCACGACTATGCCAAGGTGGACAGCCTCATGGACATAGGGTCTTTCATCTCTGTCCTGCAGCTGCATGAGTATCTCTACAACGTTGAGATAGATGCGCCCCGCAGCCTCTATATGTTCAAGGACAAGGGCGGCAAGTATATCTTCGGCCCCGTGTGGGACTGGGATGCTGCCTACTGTTTCGACTGGGACAACTGGACGGTCAACCACAGCTACTTTGGCTCATACCGCAATCTGATATACGGCACAGACCCTTGCAGAGGCACGGGAGCCTCATATTCCATCAACCGTTTCTTCCTCGATATGTTCGGTTCCAAGGCCTTTGTGGAGCGGTATCAGCAGGCGTGGGCCAACCTCAGCGACTCCATCTTTGCTCGCAACTGGGAAGAGGTGGAACGCTATGTCCATGAGATGCGCAAGGGCGCATACCAGAGAGATACCAACCGATGGCCGCTTGTCAAGCCCGACAGCTGGGGCGTGCATTATGACGTGGAGGAGGAACTGCAAAAGATGTCCACATGGCTCAGGAAGCGCAAGGACTACCTTGATGGTGTCATAGCCTCATATCCGGCCGAGGAGAAGGTTGTGGTGGGGCAGCCCACAGTGGAATATGCCGACGGCAAGGTCGTGGTGAGGTTGAAAGTTGAGTATGCCACTGGCTACGTGCAGTCATACCGCATCAACCTTGACCCGGAGAAGATAGAAGCCCTCCTTGGCGGTGTGCCGCTTGCGCTCAATCCCCTCAATGCTGACGGCAGCGTAGGCCGCAATACGGCCGCAGGTCAGTATGGCGCATGGTTTGACAGCAGAGGTGATACCAATGCCTGGCCCAGCGGACATGTCTATATTGAGGGTAACGAACTCTACACATGGGCATTCGGATGTCATCCCGGCAACTGCTCGGCAGGCGAACGGCATACGGTCAGGATGCAGTACAAGCGAAGCTCCAAGAGTGTGACAGTAGAGGTGGCATTCACCATCGTTTAAGGTGGAAATTTAAGAAAGTGGGTGCGCAGAATTTCTTGTTTGAACATCAGTTAGGTGGGTTGTGTATAAGAAATATGGCTGAAAACTTGCCAGATTGCAAGAATTAGTTTACTTTTGCAAGAAATTACACCCCAAAACAAGACACCATGACAATTCCTGGCAAGAAATACATAGCAGCCTGCCTGTCAGGCATCCTCATACTGGCCATCGCCGCCGTCACCTACTCCTACAGAGGCCACGAAGGGAAACGCGTCACCGTCATCTTCTCCTACGACGAGGGGCACCAGAGCTACGCCTTCTTCCGGAAATCGCTGGAGAAGGCTTTCCGGGACAAGGGCTATGACGTGGATATCACGTACCACTATCTCGATGCCATCGCCCTACGGCACAACGAGGAAATAAACACCATCAACCACCTCCTCAGCAACATGGAAGGCACGGCACGCCCCGACCTCCTCATGACGGTAGGCGACGAGGTGACCTACTCCTTCCTTCACTGTACGAACCCCGTCAAACACGAAATACCCGTTGTCTTCGGAAGCGTCTTCTACCCCAACTGGGACAGGCTCAGGAAATTTCCCAACGTGACGGGGCTCCAGGACAGTATCAACGTGGTGAAAAACATCCTTCTCACCAACCAGCTCTGCGACAACTACGCCGCCTTTACGCTGCTCTCCAACCACACCCTCGACAAGGCCATGAAAAGGATGGCAGACAAGCAGCTGGACATCCGCCGGGACATCATCAACAACATGGGATGGAACCATACCATGATGCAAATCTTCCAGAGCGCAAACATGGAAAAGTACTCCATCACGGCCTTCTCGCTGGAAGACCTGACACTGAACACCATGGCAGCACCCATCCACCGCGACTCCCTGGGAAGGGAGAACATGTTGACGGCGCTCAACAACAAGATGCTGACATACATACAGTTGAAATACGATGCAGAAAGCATGAACATGGTGGCACTGAAATCCATGAAACCCATGCTCACGGGCATCTGGTATGACTATGGTACGGCAGATAGCAAATACCTGGGCGGATATTTTGCATCGGGAAGCAGCATAGCACAGGAGATGGCAGACAGGGCCGTCCGCATCTTCCAGGGGACACAGCCCAAGGACATACCCTACGCCACCTCCAGGCAGCAATACCACATTGACTGGCAAGTGGCCAAAAGATTCGGATGGAAAAGGGAAGACCTGCCCAAGGACTTCGTCATTGACAACCTGAGCTTTGGGGAGGAATACCCCACGCTCTACCTCATCTATGTCTATGGCAGCTGGACACTGGCCGGGGCAATGCTGATCGCCCTCTTCTGGTTCTATCGCATGATGACGAAACAGAAGAGAAAGGCACAACAACAGATACAGAACGAGGTGGTGCTGTTCTCCATGATCACCCATGACAACCAGACCTTCGTGTGGGAGCGAAAAGGCACCACCATCAACTTCAGGAAGGGATTCTGGGAGTATTTCGGACAGAAACACCACAACATCGACGTAGAGGACTTCAAGGTAATGATCCACCCAGACTACGTTAAATACTACGAGGAGGGCATCCTCCACGTGGAACGGGGAGAAATGTTCACCAACGAGATACTGGCAGACTTCCACCGCAAGGGGGAGTACCACTGGTACCAGGTGAGCGGAAAGGGCGTGTTGGACAAAAGGGGGAACTACATCAGCTCCTACGGCATGGTGCGCAACATCGACGAATTCAAGGCACGCGAGGAGGAACTCAAGGAAGCACGCAGGAAAGCCGAGGAGGCTACGCTCAAGGAGTCGTTCCTGGCCAACATGAGCCATGAGATACGCACGCCCCTCAACGCCATCGTAGGATTCTCAGACCTGCTCTCCGACCCCCACGGTGAGTTTAGTCCCGAAGAGCGTCAACTCTTCATGGAAACCATCAAGAAGAACAACGAACTGTTGCTCCGGCTCATCAACGACATCCTGGACATCTCACGCATCGAGTCCGGACAGATGTCGTTCTGCATCAAGCCACACTCCGTGAACGAACTCATGGACAAGGTGTATCACTCCAACGTGCTCCAGATGCCAAAGCACCTGAAGTTTATCTACGACAAACCCACCTACGATGCCACCATACAGGTCGATAGCGACCGCCTGTCGCAGGTACTTTCTAACTTCCTCACCAATGCAGGGAAGTTCACGCCGCAAGGCTCTGTCACCCTGGGCTGGCGACTGCTGCCTGACACTCAGCAGGCAGAACTCTATGTCGAGGACACGGGCATCGGCCTCTCGGAAAGCGACCGCAAGATGGTATTCAGCCGTTTCTTCAAGAAAGACGAGTTCAAACAAGGTACGGGACTCGGCCTCTCCATCTGCAAGGTCATCGTGAGCCGACTGCAAGGCAGCATCAAGGTCAAGTCCGCACTGGGCAAGGGAAGCCGGTTCTCGGTGTTCCTCACGGTAAGTTCCAACAAATAAACAGTCTTCTTGCGCAGGACTAATCCCTGTGCAAGAAGGCTGCGGCACACTCCGCACAACGCTCACCATCGACACCTGCCGACACGATGCCACCCGCATAGCCTGCCCCTTCGCCACAAGGAAAGAGTCCCTGAATGCGTACATGCTGCAGAGACTCCTTGTCACGCAAGATGCGCACAGGACTGCTGGTGCGCGTCTCCACACCGATGATGACGGCCTCGTTGGTAAGGAATCCATGCTGCCTGCGACCGAAGACGCGGAAACCCTCCTGCAGGCGGTGCGCCACGAAGGCTGGCATCCAGAAATGCAGGGGACTGCTGATGAGTCCCGGTGCATAACTGCTGCGAGGGAGGTCATAGGAGAGACGGTTGTTGACAAAATCCGCCATACGCTGTGAAGGAGCTGTCTGTTGACGGTTGCCCTGCAACCAGCAGTCACGCTCCAGTTGTTCCTGGAAACGCATCACGCACAAAGGGTCATCAAAGCCTGTGGGTGCCTCGTCCTGGGTGTCTGCTGACATGAGCTGTGCCATGTCCTCAGGACGAACCTCCACCACCATGCCGCTGTTGCTCCACTGTCCGTTGCGGCCACTGGGACTCATGCCATTCACCACAATCTGTTCAGGACCCGTGGCCGCCGGCACCACGAAACCTCCGGGACACATACAGAAACTATAGACCCCACGTCCCTCGACCTGCTGCACCATGCTGTACTCGGCAGCAGGCAGGCAACGCCCACGGCCTTCCCTGCGGTGATACTGCAGCTGGTCGATGAGCTGGGAGGGATGCTCCAGCCGCACACCCACGGCCAATCCCTTGGCTTCCAGTTCCACCCCGTTGGCATGGAGCCAGCGATAGACATCGCGGGCACTGTGACCCGTAGCCAGGATGCAGGCATGACCCGAAGGTTCGATGACACGAGAGTGACCCGTACGCAGGTCGGTACACTCGGCTGCCACGAAAGCATCACCACGCAGCACCAGGGCATCCATGCGCGTCTGGAAACAAACCTCTCCGCCGCAGCGCAGGATGGTGTGCCTCATGTTCTCTATGACACGGGGCAGCTTGTCGGTACCAATATGGGGATGGGCATCGCTGAGGATGGTGGGAGAAGCCCCATGCTGCACGAAGACGTGGAGAATCTTATCGCTGTTGCCACGCTTCTTGGAGCGCGTATAGAGTTTTCCGTCAGAGTAAGCCCCTGCCCCACCCTCCCCGAAGGAATAGTTGGACTCGGGATCTACCCGCTGCTCGGGACGGATGCGTGCAATGTCCTTCTTGCGTTCACGTACATCCTTGCCACGCTCCAGCACAATGGGGCGAAGCCCAAGCTCGATGAGGCGCAAGGCGGCAAAGAGACCACCAGGGCCGGCACCCACCACCAGCACCTCAGGTGCCCCGCTCACATCGGGATAGGTGACAGGAACGTATTCCTCGGTGGTTGGGTCCTCATTGACAAAGACCCTGAGGGTAAGGTTGACGAAGATGGTACGCTGACGGGCATCGATGCTACGCTTCAACACACGTACGGCACGGATGGAAGACTCCTCCAGCCCCTTGTCATGCGAGAGGAAACGACGGATGCCCTGCTCACTGGCTGCCTGTTCGGGCAGAACTCTTACTTGGTATTCGTAAATCATATATATAAAGGTGGAATCTCAAAAGTTATCCAAACAGTTCACGCACCGCCTCACTGACCTTGCGGACGGGAACCAACTGTATCTTGTAACGCTGGGTGTCCAGTCCTGCCATGTTGTGAGCAGGAATGAGAATGCGCTTGAAACCCAGTTTCTGCGCCTCGGCAATGCGCTGTTCGATGCGCGACACGGGACGTATCTCGCCACTCAGTCCCACCTCACCGGCCATGCATACATCGCTGTCAAGAGGCGCATCGACATTGCTGCTCAGCACCGCTGCTATGACACTGAGGTCGAGGGCAGGGTCGGTGACACGCAGTCCTCCGGCTATGTTGAGAAAGACATCCTTCTGGGCCAGCTTGAACCCCACGCGCTTCTCCAGGACAGCCAGCAGCATGTTGAGGCGACGTCCTTCAAAGCCAATGGTGCTGCGCTGTGCCGTACCGTAGGCTGCCGTACTCACCAGGGCCTGCGTCTCGATGAGGAAGGGACGTACTCCCTCGATGGAAGAGGCTATGGCCACACCTGAGAGGCCGTCACGGTTGTCCGTGAGGAGGAGTTCACTGGGATTGGTCACCTGACGGAGACCATCGTGACGCATCTCATAGATACCCAGTTCGCTGGTATTGCCGAAGCGGTTCTTGATGCTGCGCAGGATGCGGTACATGTAGTGCTGGTCTCCCTCAAACTGCAGCACGGTGTCAACGATATGCTCCAGAACCTTCGGGCCGGCCAAGGTACCTTCCTTGGTGATATGGCCGATGAGAAGGATGCTCACCCCACCCGTCTTGGCATACTTCAGCAGAGAGGCCGCACACTCACGTATCTGGCTCAGACTGCCCGGTGAACTATCGACAGTGTCGGTGGAGATGGTCTGGATGGAATCTATGACGAGCAGGTCAGGCTGAACCTCAGCCACCTGGTTGAAGATTTCCTCCAGGGATGTCTCACAGAGCAAAAGGAGGTTCTCATCGGAACTGGGGTTGTCGATCGTGAATTGTGAATTGTGAATTGAAGACAGCCTTTCCGCACGGAGTTTTATCTGCCTCTCACTCTCCTCACCGCTCACATAGAGCACACGACGGGTACGCGCCAACTGGAGTACCGTCTGGAGCACCAGGGTACTCTTTCCGATTCCAGGTTCACCGCCCAGCAGCACCAGGCTGCCAGGAACAAGTCCTCCACCCAGCACGCGGTTGAGTTCAGCATCCTGCATGTCGATGCGCGGCTCCTTCTGGGCCACGATATGGCTCATGCGTTTCGGAAGGTTTCTGCGCTTGCCCGGATCACCTCCGGCAGCCTGTAGGGCAGCCCTTACCACAGCCGAAGAAGGCTGTTCCTCCTTGACGCGGAACTCCTTCATGGTGCCCCATTGACCGCAGGCAGGACACCTCCCTAGCCATTTGGAAGTCTCCTGCCCGCAGTTGTCACATACATATTGTATCTTGTCCTTTGCCATCAGCCTATCTCTTTATCCTTGACTTGCCGAGGGGGAAGTTGATGCCCAAGGCTATGTCGGCATTGCTCTTCAGAGGTATGCCCTGCTTGCTGAGTTTCCCCAGGAGGTGATCGCCTCCGAGGAAGAGGTTGAATCCACTCGGATGGATGTTGACAATCCAGCCGAAGCTGGCACCCAGGGTACCTACGGCACCGTTCACACCAAACTCAAACCACTTGCAGGGATGGTAGTTGACGGCAAGACGCTCCTCATTCCAGGTATAATCCCCCTGGAAACGCGTGGTGCTGAGCAGACCGAAATTAACCTTCTTGTACATGGGGAGGGTATATTCCACGCCGATATTCATCGTGGCTCCCATGCCCGTCACCTTTGACTTTGTCTCACCGGCCTGAATGGCATAGAGGTCAGAGAGGCGGTCGCTCAGGTCATCGGTCTGGTCATCAAAGTCAGTACCGGGACCGTCATCCACCTTGATGTTCTGGAAACCATCAAACTTGAACTCATCACCCTTGTTCTGGGCCACAGCCACGTTCTTCCACTTGATGAAACCCAGATCGAGAACTGAAGCACTCACCTTGAGACCGGAAACGCCACAGAGCTTGTCCAGATCGAGTTCGGCACCCAGGTCGATACCCACACCCATGCCACCGAGTCCTGGGCTTTCTACGTCGATGTTGTCAAAATCGACAGCTTCGTAGGTTGTAGCACCGGGATGGTTCTGCTTGTAAGCATCACTGTACTCCTTGATTTCGGGTTCGCCCCAGGTGAAGCCCTTCACGCCCACCTCGACATTGGCCTGTGCCGTAGCCGTCCACTGGTCCTCCCCTGAGAGGTTGAGTTTCAGGCTCTCCATCCGTGCCTTGGCATAACCTGCACCGAAGAGCAGTTTCAGCTTACCACCGACACGCAGGTAGTCCGTCACGTCTCGGCTGTAACCCCATCCAGCTTCAACCCAAGCCATAGTTTCCATTCCAAACTTGCTGATGTCGTAGTCCTGGTTCTTGAGGTTTTTCGTCAGGTCGAACAGAGAATAAGGTACGTTGACACCCAGACGGGTACGCAGGCCGAGTGTGAAGGTCTGGTAGGCATGCTTGGAGTGGAAACCGAAACTGATGAGGTCCAAGCGAAGGTCGGTCATCAGCGTGTTCTTGTCGCTGAAGCCGCTCAGAGCCTGCTCAGGCGAGAGGCTGGGATGCAGATAGGTGACCAATCCGCTGCCGTTGGGGTTGGGATAGAGGACATCCTTGAGGTTGAGGTTGCCGCGCAAGGCCACGTTCATGTTGCCCAGGGGTACAAGGGGAAAAGCAACATATCCTTTACGGTCATACTCCTTGGCAGGATTGAGCTGGTGACCGAAGGCATATCCGTCCATGAAATAGGCACCGGAGAGGTTCTGGGCCAGGGTATTGCTGCAGACGGTCATGGCCATGGCAGCAAGAGTGTATCTGAATATCTTGTTCATAAGAAAACTATTTGTATTGGGGAATTAATGAATGAGGATAACATCACCGGGGGAATCAGTTGGCATCGTAGGTGACAACACCCTTGATGGACACCTTGATGTCCTTGATGATGAGACTCGTCTTGTTGCGCAGCGGTTCACCCGTATTAGGTTTGTCAAGAACCGCACGGTACTTGATGCCATCAAGTTGCTTGCTGCCGGAGAGAATATCCTTGAGACTGTAACCCTCCTTGGGCTTTATGTTGAGTTCAATGGGACTCACCTTGTTTGCTCCTGAAGGTTTCGTTATGATGACGCTGTTGTCCTCCACGATGTCTATCTTCTGCCCGTTGATGTCCAGGAGTTCTACGTCGAGGCGAATGTTTGCAGGCACGTCGCTAATGACGTTGGCCTTGATATGGAGGCTTTCAGCATCCAGGTCCTCCAAGTCATCGCCCAGGTCAAATCCATCCTCAGTACCGGCATATACCAGCTTGAAATCCTCACCGAAGATGAGGGGGGCATAGACCTCATACTCAATGTCAATGGGATACTCCTTAGTAATGTCGAGGTCTGTAGCCACAAGCTTTACCTTGTCCACATCCACCTTAATTTCGTCTGGAATCTTCTTTATGAGGTTGGGAAGACCATCCACCTCCACAAATTTGTAGTCCGCCTTGTCAGCAGGGAGGAAGTCCGTTTCCTCATTCTTTGCCAGGTAGTACTTGTTGGTGGCATTGGCCCCGATGGTCAGTGGACCTGTGCCGTGAGCACCGCTTTCATCGGTATCACTCGTCAACGAGAGTGCAGTAATGATGTCGGCATCGAGGCTGTTGTGAACACTGAGGAACACCATGGGATTAGCCAGGTCGAGCACCACGTCATTGTCCTCCAGGAAGTCAGGAAGGTCACTGAGGCTGATGGGGTCGATGTCCCCGATCTCGTGCTGGAATTTACCCGTAACATGAGTCAATCGGATGTCGTTGTCAAACCAGGTTTCTCCTGTGAAGTTAATTTCCGTGGGAATGATGCCGTCGATATCGCTGATGGCAAGTTTGCCCATCATGGCCTTCAGAGCCAGATTTTCCCACTGGCTTTCTATGATACTAACAATCTTATCCGCTTTAATCTCGCTGGTTTCCACACGGAACGTACCCTTGACCTCGAAATCGCCGCCGAGTGATGCCTCATGTTTATTTCCATCGAAGACAAAGTCGTTGCCCGTCGAAGCCTCGTCAAAAACCATTTCCAGCTTTATGTTGCGGGTAGAGAGCTGTTGGTCGTACTCTGAGCCCTTCTCACCTGTAATCGTTATCTTTCCGGGCTCGATTTTCATGGCATCCTTTCCATTCAGCTTGCAGGACTTGATATGGATGTCCTCGGGCAGGGTGAGGGTCAGGTTGTCCAAGTGCATGTAGGGGAAATGGTCGGGGAAATCAGTATTGATCTGCAGGGTAATCTTCGTTTTACCAAACTTGATACGCTCGATATCTACCACATCGGTGGAGATGCCTGTGGCTTTTGCCCCAGAGAGCGTCTGCCTCGTGTTGTCATCTTCTGTAATAGTATAAGTATAGGCAGTATCTTCCAAATCAATTTCAAACCCCTTCACATTCACCTTGATGTTTCTACGCCCAGGTGCTCGCTTCGATGCTTTCTGAGAAAGTGGCAGTTCATCAAAGAGTTTCACCGTGGCATTAATGGGATTAATGGTAGGTTTGGCAATCTTGATTTCATCAATCTTGATGGGGTCGATATCAGGATTGCCAGTCTGGGTCACCACGTACATGGAATCACCAGGAACCTTAGGGTTTTCCACGAGTTTTACAACGCCGTCTTCCTTGAGATCCAGGATGCTCTTCAGATAGACAGAGTCAGTACTGCAGGAAGGAAGGGTGAGGTCAGTGTTGACACCGAGGGTCATGTCGATGTCATCCAGGTCATAACTGTCATCCATGCAGGAAGACACGCCAAGAGTAAGTCCTAATACTCCAAGCCATAAGAATTTGTTCTGCTTCATAGTATACTATTTATAATAATGAATTGCATAAATACTCCTTGTTGTTCTCGCATTCTACTGCAAATTTATAAAAAAATCTAAAAACAAAGTGAAAAAGTGCCTTTTTTATGTTAAAAAAGGAGAGAAAAAGGATTTTTTGCGCAGAACACTCCCTTTTCCAGCATATTCTTTCCATTAAAGGTGCATTGTAAAAACTTCTTAAAGCCAAATCATTCACATATCGTTGAAAATGCATTATCTCCCCATGTGTGCATTATGGTTACAGTATTGTGACATTTTTCACTTTTTTACGAATTTATTTGGTGGGTTTACGTTTTTTGTGTACTTTTGCCTCAAATTAACAAACCTGAAGTTTCATTAACCCAATTAATCATGAAGAAAAACTTTATCTGTCTGATGGGACTGGCAGCCATGCTCACGGCACCTGTCATTCCCTTGCAGGCTGCTGAGAATGAGACCCAAGCGTCTGCCCAGCAGAACACAAAGAAAGTGAAAGGCCGCGTGGTAGATGCCAACGGCGAACCCATCCCCGGCGCCAGCGTAGTGGTAAAAGGTACGCAACAGGGCGTCATGACAGACTCTGAGGGATATTTCACCTTGGAAAGCAAGACCGGAGTCACCCTGCGTATCAGTTGCATAGGTTTCACCACCCTCGAAGTACGGGCCGCCGACAACATGAAGGTAACCCTGGAAGAGAACGTGAAACTGATGAACGAGGTGGTGACCATCGGCTACGGTTCCATGCGCCGCAAGGACCTGACGAGCAGCATCACCACGGTAAGAGCAGAGGAACTCACCCGAGGCGTATTCACAGACCCCGCCCAAATGCTCCAGGGCAAGGTGCCCGGACTGGTAGTGACAAGCAGCGGTGACCCCAACGGCAGCCCCTCCATCACCCTGCGAGGTGCCAGTTCACTGCGCGGAGGTGAAGCCATGAGTCCTTATTATGTAGTGGACGGCATACCTGGGGTAGATATCTCCATGGTGGCTCCCGACGACATAGAAAGCATCGATGTGCTGCGCGACGCCACTGCCGCTGCCATCTACGGTTCCAAGGCTGCCAACGGTGTCATCATCATCAACACCAAGAAAGGCAAGGAAGGCAAGACGAGCGTGACGTACAACGGCTACGTGGGCTTTGACAAGGTAGCCAAGACACTCGACATGATGAGTGCCAACGAACTGCGCAAACTGGCTGCCCAGACAGGCAGCACACTGCCCAACGACAACGGAGGCAATACGGACTGGCAGGACGAAGTGCTGCGACTGGGCGTGAGCCACAACCACAACCTGAACATCAGCGGCGGTCACGGCAAGACGAAATACATGGTGAGCGGCAACTACATCAACCGACAGGGTGTAGTCAAGGGGTCGGAGCGCAACAGACTGAACGTTCGTTCACTGCTGAGCACCAGCATGCTCAAGGATCACCTCGACGTAGCATTGGGTGCCAACATGACCTACGGAAACTACAAGGGAGTGGCCATGAACTGGCAGGGAGGTTCCGTCATGGATGCCATGAACTACTACTCTCCCCTCAACCCCATCTATGATGCCGATGGCAATTACTTCCTGGACAAGACCTCGTCCAAGAACTACAACCCGCTGTCCATGATTCACGAGGACACAAGCGAGAACATCATGAAGCGCCAGCAGTTCACGGCAAAGGCTACGGCACATATCGTGAAAGGACTGGACTGGACGGCCAACTACTCCTACGGCAACAGACAGCGCACCAGCAGCAGCTACAGCAGCCGCAGTTCGCAGGTGCAGGAGGGCTACAACGGTCTGGCCAACCGCAACACCTACTGGGGCGATGAGCACAACTTCGAGACTTACCTGAACTACAACCAGATATTCAACAAGGTACACAAGTTAGGTGTGATGGCCGGTTACAGTTGGGAGAAGCGCATCAACGGTGATGGATTCGGCGTGACCGTATATAACTTCTTCGACGACTACGTAAAGTGGAACCAGCTCTCATACGCCAGTACGATAAACGGCATGAACGGAGTTCAGAGCGGCTCAAAGGAAACGGTGAAGAACATCTCCTTCTACGGACGCGTGAACTACTCCTACAACAGCAAGTACATGATCCAGGCTACACTGCGTCGCGACGGTTCTTCCGTATTTGGCACGAACCACCGCTGGGGTACCTTCCCCTCTGTCAGTGCAGCATGGAACCTGACCCAGGAAGAGTGGCTGAAGGACAATGATGTCATCAGCAACCTGAAACTGCGTGCCGGCTACGGCGTAAGCGGTAATGCCCTGGGGTTCGGTGCCTACAGTGCCGTGGCCACCTATGGTGCCAGTGGCAAGTTTACCTTCATCAACCCCGATGGCACCACCACGGAGTATAATACGCTGGCTGCCACTAAGAATGCCAACAAGGACCTGAAATGGGAATCTACCGGCATGTTCAACGTGGGTATCGACTATGCCTTCCTTGGGGGACGCATCAACGGTAGCATCGAGTTCTACAACAAGAAGACCTGGGACCTCATCTGGAACTATCCCGTGAGCACCAATATCTATCCTTACAACAACATCAACGCCAACGTAGGAGAGATGACCAACCGAGGCATAGAAATCTCGATCAATGCTGATGCCGTAAAGACCAAAAACTTCACCTGGAACACCAGTCTGATGCTCTCTCACAACAAGAACCGCATCGACAAGGTATCAAACGACACCTACAAGGTAGATCTCTTCTGGCAGGGTGACCCCGATGTAGCTGGCGTGGCCCAAGGTGGCCATACCCAGCGCATCATGGAAGGCGAGGCCCTCGGTACCTTCTACACCTTCGAGTTTGCAGGTTTCGACAGCGAAGGACATGCCACCTACTACACACGTGATGCAGTGACAGGAAAGCGTGACGGTGGCGTAACCACCACACCCGACAACCTCAAGGACCGCACCGTCACGGGATGTGCACAGCCCAAGCTGACCCTGGGATGGAACAACACCTTCAACTACAAGAACTGGAGTGCCACTCTCTTCTTCAACGGTTCATTTGGTGGCAAGATTTACAACGGTGCACGTGCCAACTACATGAGCGTGGGTATCTTCCAGGACGGCAAGAACGTACTGGCAGACTTTGCCACTGAGCAGACCTACCGCGATGCTGACGGCAACCTGAAACTCTGTTCCGGTGCCAACCTGCCCTCAGACCGTTTCATCGAGAACGGCTCCTACCTGCGCCTGCAGATGCTGACCCTGGGCTACACCTTCCAGGACTGCTTCAAGGGCTGGCTCAAGAGCATGCAGGTTTATTTCAGTGCCAACAACTTGTTTACCATCACGAAGTACAAGGGACTTGACCCCGAAGTCTATATGGGTGGCATCGACCCCGGCATCGACTACCGCTGGAGTCACTATCCCCACACACGTACCTTCATGCTGGGTGCCAAGATTGCTTTCTAAGGGTAGAGGCACTCGTCAATCATATTTTCTAATTATATAAGGTAAAAGACAATGAAGAACAACATAAAACTGATGTGCGCTGCGTCAGCCATGCTGATGATGGCCAGCTGTACCGACCTCGACGTACCTGTAGAATCACAGTACACCGAATACCCCAGTTCGGAGATTGCCCAGGAAGCCAAACTCTCCGACATCTACTACCACCTGCGCGGTGTCATGGGCCGACGCTACATGGAGGCCATGGCCCTTTCCAGCGACGAGTGGGTGGGCTATAGTTTCGGTTCGGACAACTACTACGATGCCGGAACCTACCAGCACGCCACCCTCCACTGCTTCAAACCCGAAGATGCCACCATTGGCTGGTACGAGGACGTGACGGCGGGCATCACCAAGGCCAACGAGGCCATTACCTCTATGGGTGCTACCAGTCCGGGTGCTGCGGCAGCCCGTGCCATGCGTGCCTATTTCCACTGGGTCCTGGTGGATGGATGGGGTGACACGCCCATACTGGAAAGGCAGTTGGAAGAGGGAGAAGAGATAGAAAGAAAGCCACGTGCTGAGGTGGCTCAGTGGATTGCCGATGAACTGGAAGAGATCATTCCCCAGCTCACCACCGACGTGACAGAGAACACCTACGGCAAGCCCACCCGCTGGATGGCAGAAGCCCTGCTGGCCAAACTGTACATCAACTGGGGTGTATATACCGCCAAGGAGGCCAAGGACTACGATGCGGCCACCTACCAGAACCCCAAGCTGAACCGCGTGGTGGAACTCTGCGAGGACATCATCCAGAGCGGCAAGTTTGACCTGACGGCAGGAGCTGCAGGACACAAGTGCAAGAACACTTACCGTGCCAAGTTCACGCCTGACAATGGTGCCCAGATCAAGGACTTCATCTATGCCATGCCCTATACGGCAGCCAACAAGGACGGTATGCAGTACGGTCGTCCACGCACCTGGAAGAAGGGTAATTCCGGCAGTTACTACGGCACCACGCTGAGCAAGTCCGTGGGAGGCAACTTCGCCATGACCCCAGAGGCATCTGACCGCTTCACACTGCCTGGTGACCTCCGCAACGAGATGATTCTGGGTGGCTCTACGCTCCACGTGTTCGACCCTGCCACCTACGCCATCACTGACGAGGTTTATAAGTACCAGGATGAACCCGTGCAGCTCACCAAGACCATCCACATCGTAGAACCCGAATACCTCGCCGTGGCCAACGACCTGACCGGCTACTGCCAGGGCTACCGCTCGGTGAAGTGGTTTGTAGTGGATGAAGACTTCAAGAACGACCGTTGCCAGAGCAACGATGTACCTATCTTCCGCCTGGCCGACATCTACCTGCTGGAGGCAGAAGCCATCGTACGCGGTGCCAAAACCAGTCACCACACGGCCCAGGAACTCTTCAACGCCATCCGCAGTTACAACCAGGCTCCCACATTGCAGGGCACTCCCACGCTGCAGGATATTCTCGATGAGCGTGGCCGTGAGCTCTTCGACGAGAACTGGCGCCGCAACGACATGATTCGCTTCGGTACCTTTGAGAGTGAGTACGGTGTGCATGTCAAGGATATGAAGTATGCCAGCTTCGATCCCCAGCACCGCATCTTCCCCATCCCCGAAAGCGTGCTGAACAAGAACCCGAAATGGAAGCAGAATCCTGGCTACTGATGGGAATCCTGAAAAGAACATTCAAACATAGAAATTCATCCAAAGAGTGCGTCAAGAATCTTGGCGCACTCTCATTGCTCATCCTCCATGACATGAAGAAACTGCCGTCAAAACACCTGCTCCTGCACATTGCCCTCTGTCTCACCTTTCCCCTGGCCCTGACGGCCCAGGAGGTAACCCACCACGTAGATCCGCGCATCGGGAGCGAGGGACTGGGACGTGTCTTCATCGGCCCCTGCCTGCCTTTCGGCATGGCAAAACCCGGTCCTGACTGCGGTACGGGTCACAATGCGGGCTGGGCTCCCCTGCCTGCTGCCGTGAGCGGCTTCAGCCAGACGCATGTAAGCGGAACGGGAGGCGGTCCCAAGTACGGCAACATCCTGGTGCGTCCCTTCCATGGGGCCGACCAGCACCGGGCGAGCGAACAGATAGAACTGGGAAAATATACCTGTACCTTCCAGGAGAGTAGCATACGCGCCGAACTGACGGCAAGCTGCAGGGCCTCATTCTACCGTTTCACTTACCCCGATGGGACGATGCCCTACTATGAAATCGACCTCACCCACTTCCTGGGACGCTCCCCCATCCCCAAGGCACGCGAGGCACAGCAGTTTGAGGAGGCGCACCTGGACTCCCTCATCACACCGCAGGGAGAAAAGGAATATTTCGGGCATCAGACCATCAGCGGAGGATGGAACAACGGGGCTCCCTATACCGTCTATTTCTGGACGAAATCACAGGCTGACACCACCTACCAACCCCACTACGAGAAACGGCAGGAATCATCGGTACATACCCAACAAGAAGGACGACAGAAGTCTTCTGCCAACCGCCTGCTCCTGAAGGTGGGCATCTCCTTCCTCTCAGCCCAAGAGGCCAGGGCCAACATGGAAAACGACCTGCCCGACTGGGACTTTGAGGCTACGCACCTCCGCTGCCTGAGGGAGTGGGAGGTGCTCCTGAAGCGTCTCCCCATAGCAGAGGAAGCCACCACGCAGGTAAAACGCATGTACTATACAGCCCTGTACCACACCTGCCTCATGCCCACCGACCGAAAAGAGAGCTGCGGCCTGTCTGCCCTGGGGGGCGGACGTACCACAGAGGCTCCCTACTACGATGACTACTATGCCATCTGGGACACCTACCGCACCTCGACACCCCTGCTCACCGAGCTTTGTCCCGAACGCGCCACAGCCATAGCACAGTCGCTGCTCACCATCTACCAGCACGAGGGATTCCTCCCCGATGCACGCAGCGGTAACTCCAACGGCAGGACACAGGGCGGTTCGAATGCTGAAATAGTACTGTGTGATGCCCTGGCACGTGGTCTGGACATCGATGCCGAACAGGCCCTGGAAGCCATGCTCAAGGATGCCACCATCGCCCCACAAGACGACGAGGCGGAGGGACGAGGCGGACTTGCCGACTACAACGGGAAGGGCTACATTCCCTACGGCACGGCACGGGCCGGAAACAGAACCGTGGAATATAGTTTCTGCGACTGGGCCATTG
>CALZGT010000015.1 GCA_945787235.1 uncultured Prevotellaceae bacterium | reverse complement strand
ACGGGCAAGCCCCAGGACAAGCTGCAGAAGGGCCTGAACCTGGTACGCTACACGGATGGTACGGTAAGGAAAGTGATTCGCTGAACCCCATGAACCTCAATAAGATTATTGGTACAGCCCTGCTCCAAGCATGGGCTGTAGCCGTTTGTGCCATACCCGCCCTGCCCGGCCAATGGCGCACCCTGCGGCTCACGGACGGCACTGAGGTGCGTGCCGAGCTCAAGGGCGATGAATTTGGTGCCTACTGGACAGACAGCGAGGGACAAGCCTACATATACGAAGCCGGAGGACGCTACCGCCGGGCTGACCGCAGCCAGATAGAGGAGGCAAGCCGACAGGCACGCAGCAGAGCCAACCAGGTGCGCAGCGCACGGGCGGCAGCCACACGCAGCACCGGGACGAACAAGTTCACGGGCAAGAAGCGGGGACTCATCATCCTGGTGGAGTTCAACAAGCGTACAAGTACCGACACGCCGGCCAAGACCTTCACCCACCCCGATGCGGCTACCTACTACGACCGTGTGGCCAACGAGGTGAACTTCACCGACCCCGAAGTGGGGTTCAAGGGAAGTGTCCATGACTACTTCCTGGCACAGAGCTACGGACAGTTTGAGTTCAACTTCGACGTGGTGGGACCCTACCGCCTGCCCAACCCCTACAACTATTACGGACAGGACAACGGCACGATGCTCGACACCCACCTGGGCCAGCTCATCTATGATGCCTGCGACTGGGCCAACGACGACGTCGATTTCACCCAGTACGACTGGGACGGGGACGGCACGGTGGACCAGGTCTTCATCCTCTATGCCGGACAGGGACAGAACGTGAACGGCGAGGACACGGGCCTCATCTGGCCGCAGGAGGGCACCCTCAATGCCTTCGGTTCGGACCAGAAACCCTTCCAGATGGACGGGGTGACGATAGACAACTTCGCGTGCAGCTGTGAACTGGGTGAGGGAGGTCGCATCGACGGCATAGGCACCATCTGCCACGAGTTCAGCCACTGCTTCGGTCTGCCTGACATGTACGACAAGGGGTCCTTCGGAGCCACTACCCTCAACTATGGTACCTACGTGTGGGACCTCATGAACATGGGCAACTACCTGGACAACGGTTACCAGCCCGCAGGCTACACCGCCTACCAGCGTGCCTTCTGCGGATGGATGACGCTGAAGGAGCTCAGCAAGAGCCAGGACATACAGCACATGAAACCCCTGGCTGAAGCCCCCGAAGCCTACATTATATATAATGAGGGGCACAGGGACGAGTACTACATCGTGGAGAACCGCCAACAGACGGGTTGCGATGCCGGTCTCCCGGGCAGCGGACTCCTCATCTCGCACGTCGATTACAGCGAGGAGGCGTGGAAGAGCAACAACATCAATACGGGCCGTGAACGCTTCGGCATCCTGGCCGCCGACAACACCTGGCAGATGGTGGACTACAAGGAATGGGCACAGCAGGCCGGGGAGATGGGGGGCGACCTCTATCCCTACCGGGGCAACAACGCACTGACGGCCACCACGGTGCCCGCCGCCACGGTGAACCACCCCAACCAGGACGGCAGTCTGCTGATGAAGAAGGACCTGACGGACATCGAACAGCATGCCGACGGCACCGTGTCGTTCCGCTTCACCAACCACCTGGCCACAGGCATAGGCAGCGTGAAGGCCGGAGACAGCCAGGCTCCCTGCTACAACCTGTCGGGACAGCGCATGGCCTGTCCGAGCGGAATCTACATCCAGGACCACAGGGTCAAGGTAGGTTCGCAAGAGACCCAAGGCAAAAACTAACCCAAAAAATCAAGTCATAATGAGAAAACTAATTGTAACGTGGATGCTCGTGCTCGCAGCCTGCCTGCAGGTCAAGGCACAGGGAGTACCCACATTCCATCTGCAACAGTATGCCGACCTCTCTATCGTGAACCAGCTTTCCGACAACGGCAAGTGGGCCATCGTCAAGGGAGCTACCACGGAGCAGCGCAAGGCCGGCGTCATCCGCATCGTAAACACGGAGACGAAGGAGGAAACCATCCTGAAGACGCTCCTCGACGGCGATGCCAAGGGTATGTATGTGGCCAACGACATCACCGACGACGGACGATGGGTCGTGGGCGGTTTCAAGGGTTCCTTCACCGACGACGGTTCTTACATGGGCGGACAGCCCGGTGTCTTCGACATGGTGCAGAAGATATGGACGGCCCTGGAACTGCCCCAGGGTTACACCTCAGGCTACGTGAACAGCGTGACGCCGGACGGCAAGTGGGCCGTGGGCTTCTGTGAGGACAACGCCATGGACGTGATGAGTTCCAACTCCAAGGGCGTGATGTGGAACCTGGAGACACGCAAGGTGGTCACCCTGGAGAACCTGCCCCAGATGCCCGTGGATTACAGCACCCGTCAGGAGACCTTCAGCAGCCTCAGCGCCGACGGACGCTATATTGTCATCTTCGGCAACCAGAGCATCCGTCCCACCGCCTTCATCTACGACAGACAGGACAAGACCTCGGTGAAGTTCGGCACCCAGGGCAACAACCTGCCTGCCCAGTTCCTCATGGTGGAGATGACTCCCGTCATCAGTGCCAACGGCAAGTACGTGGCTGCTGCCGTGCGCAACACCAGCGACGAGGTCTATGTGGTGCGCTATGACACCGAGACGCAGACCTACCACAACTTCTCTGCCCTGGAAGACCAGGACATGTATGCCGGACACGTGGATGACGATGGCAATGTCTATGCCTCTTCACCCACCGGCACTCCCCTGCGCGAGTGGAAGGTGATGAACGACAATATCTGGTACCCCTTCAGCCTCATCCTCACCCAGCGCTACGGCATCAACTTCAGCCAGGCTACGGGACTGGACAACACGGGTACCATGTGGGCCGGCTCGGCCGACGGTACGGTGCTGGCTCCCATGGTAAGTCCGCAGGGTGAAGGCTACATCGTACGCTTGCCCGAGAAGATGACCGACATCTGCCAGAGCATCGACCTGCTGCAGGACTACACCACGACACCGGCCCAGACGGCTTCCTTCAACTCCATGGAGAAGGTGACCCTGCGCTTCAACCAGCGCATCCAGGTACTGGGAGGCAACACGAGTGCCATCCTCAAGGACAGCAAGGGCAACACGGTGCGCAACTCCATCGGTTTCAAGGAGGTGGCCACCGACGACCACGCTCTCCTCATCACCTTCCGTGCCACGACGCTCACCGAGGGTGAGACCTACAGTGTGGTCATCCCGGCCGGCTCGCTGGCCCTGGCTTCCAATGCCGCCAAGACGAACAAGGAAATCGTGCTCCACTACAAGGGACGCAGCAACACGCCCGTACAGGTGGTCACGGTATTCCCTGAGGACGGCAGCGAACTGTCACGCATCGACAACACCAACATCTTCCCCGTCATCACCTTCGACACCGACGTGAAGGTCAGCGAGGAGGCCAAGGCCAGTCTCTACGAGATTACCGAGGACGGCGAGAACCTCATCTCCGAACTCTATGTCCTGCCCCACAGCACCGACCCCAAGAGCATCGGTCTGTTGCCACGCACCACGCAGTACCTCTATCTGGGGGCCAACTACAAGGTGGTGATGGAGGCCGGAGCCGTCACCGACGTGATGGGCAATGCCAAGACGGCCTGCACTGAATATACACTCCACTACAAGGGCAGTTATGAGCGCAGCATCAGCACGGACAACGCCGTGGTCTTCAGCGAGAACTTCAACAACATGTCCATGGCCCTGGCCAACATGATGCGCTACGAGGGTGACCACCTCCAGCCCACAGAGGACATGGTGGCCATGGAGTTCGACAAGGACAACCAGCCCTGGAACCTCTCCATACGCGAGTCGCTGGAGAGTGCCGACATCTGCGCCGGCTCGCATTCCATATATACCCCGGCCGGACAGAGCGACGACTGGATGGTGACTCCCCAGCTGCTCATCCCCGACCAGTTCTGCACCCTGGCCTTCGATGCACAGAAGTACAAGGCACGCAAGAAGGACAAGCTGAAGATTGTTGTCTGGGCATGTGAGGAGAACCTCAACGTGCTCACACAGCAGGTCATCGACCGCATGAAGACGGAGGGCGACATTTCCGAGATTGCGCTCGACTACGGCGAAACGGAAGAGGGACTCTCCGGCGAGTGGGAACGCTTTGCCCTTGACCTGGCCCCCTACGCCGGCAAGAAGATATACATCGGCTTCTGGAACAACAACGAGGACCAGAGCATGGTCTTCGTGGATAACATCCTCGTAGTGCGCAACCTCAAGTACCTCATGTCGTTCTCCAACCAGGAAGTGGTGGTGAACCAGAAGGATATCGCCATCAGCGGCAAGTTGACCATCAACGATGACGTGCGTACCTACCGGAACATCACCCTGACGCTGCTCGACAGCCAGGACAACGCGCTCTCTACCGTCACCCGGCAGGGTTCGTTCAAGAAGGACGACGTCATCAGTTTCTCCTTCGCCGACAAACTGCCCCTCACCGTGGGTGAAATCAACAGCTACTCCGTCAGCGTGGTCATGGATGACTACAGCGACGTGCGCAGGAACTACGTGCAGAACCTCACCTTCGAGCCCGTGAAGCGCGTGGTGCTGGAAGAGTTTACGGGTACGACCTGCCCCAACTGCCCCCGTGGCATCCTGGCCATAGAAAACCTGGAGAAGGTGTTCGGTGACCGCATCATACCCATCTCCTACCACTGCTACACGGGTGACCCCTACTCCACGGGCACGCTCGAGGAGTACTGTCAGGCTCTCGGCCTCGTGGCCGCCCCCTCGGCCATGGTTCAGCGCAACGGCTACATCTGCTCGCCCATAGGCTACAACGATGACTTCGACGAGGTGTTCAGCAACGGCATTGACCTGTGGCAGGACATCGTGGCCATGGAGATGGACGTACCCACCTACATCGAGGTCAAGGTACCCTCCATCCGTCTGGACGAGACTTCGGGCAAGATCGTGCTGGACGTGGAAATCAAGAGTGCGCTCAACATGACGAGCCAGTACATCAACGTGTTCCCCGTGGCCATGGAGGACGGTCTCGTCAACGAGCAGTACAACAACCTCTACACCAATACCGCCCCCATCTTCGGCGAGTGGGGCAAGGGAGGCAAGTATGCCAAACCCAAGAACGAGGGCATCACCCACAATGACGTGGTACGTACCTACTGGGGCAACATCACGGGTACTTCCGTGGGCTTCCCCCAGACCCTGGAGGCCGGCAAGACCTATACGCAGCAGCTGACACTCTCCTACCCGGGCAACATCAGCGAGATGCAGAACGGCAAGATCTGCCTCATGTTCATGGAGGGCAATGCCGGCATCTTCCTCAATGCCATCACGGTGCCCTTCACCCAGATGACTCCCGTAGAGGACATCGTGGCCGAGGACGTGGAAGCACAGGCCAGCAAGGGCATCTACAACCTGCAGGGACAGCGTCTGCAGCGTCCGCAGCATGGCATCAACATCATGAATGGAAAGAAAATAATCAAATAACCAATAATTAACATTTTAAAAAATGAAAACAAAACTCATTTCATTCCCGACGAAGGCACTGCGCAGGACACTGCTCCTGCTCGTGAGCCTTGTGAGCCTCTCTGCTTCGGCAGAGTGGCTGCCCGTGGAGCTGGACAAGCTCTACGACGAGCCGAACATCTGGAACAACCAGACGGACTTCAAGTTCACCCCCTCAGAAAGCGGAACGCTGACCATCTGGTCGCAGGATGCCGTCATGCATGTATATACCCAGCTGACGGCCGATGAAACAGACTTGGTCTATGAAAGCCAGATTTCAAGTTTCGCCTACGCCTCAAACACCTTCGAGGGCGTGAGCTTCGGCAAGAAGACCACCTCGGACGTAGAGGCCGGAAAGACCTATTACATCACCGCAGGCAAGGGTTTCAGCAAGGACATGAAGTTCTACCTGTCCATGCAGACGGGCATCACCAACCTCGAACTCGTGAAGAGCAACCAGCCTGCCGGTGAGGTCTTCAACATCACCGACGAGCGTGACGGTCAGCTGGAACTGGAGTTCAACCTCCCCGCCAAGGCCCATGCCTGGGCCACCCTCAAGGTCAACGAGCATGTGACCGACTCCATCGAGACGCGGGAGGACATCAACAGCGGCAAACTCATCTTCGAACTCAAGGACTCTCTCTACAGCTGGATGCAGAAGGAGTACTTCAAGCCCGGTGACAAGATGACCCTCACCATCACGGGACTCTGCGCCAAGACCAACGAGAACATCAAGTATGGCACCGACGGTACCCTCACGCTGGAGTGGACCGTGCCCGGCAAGCCTCACTACCTGCTCTCCATCGAGGGAGCCAGCCCCTTCAAGTCCTACTGGGTACCCGGTGACAAGGACGGTATCGTGACGCTCACCTTCGACTATCCCCTCATGACCAAGGAGAAGGGTCAGACGGCAGCCGTGCAGATGCTCATCGGCAGTGCCGACATGGGCGATGTCTATGAGGGTCACCTGGACAGCGAGAAGATTACCGTGGAGGGCAACAAACTCCTGCTTGACTTCACGGGCGTACGCCGCAGCTATGAAGACCTCGGCCTGAAGATGAAGTGGAGCAGCATGTCCTTCAAGGTGTTCTACATTCTCATGGCCGACGGCACCTCTTCCTTCAACGAGACCAGCGGCAACTATGGTTCTGCCGCCTTCGACCGCAGCTATGTGGAGGTGAAGAGCGACATCGTGGCTGAGTTCACTCCTGCCAGCGGTTCACAGCTCACCGAGAAGGCCTTCAAGGTATATTTCTCTGAGAAGGATGCCTACAAGTTCGACGGTGTGGAACTCTATTTCCAGACCCAGGACGATGAGAAGCGCATGATTGAGGTTACCGAGGGCATCACCTCTGTCGAGGAGGGTGACAACGGTATCGAATATACCATCCCCGTTCCCGACGAAGTATTCGAAGGCAAGAACATCCGCGTGGAATTCATGAACGTGGTGTCTGCCGATGGTTTCGAGCATGACTTCGGCGTGAAGTACAACCCCGGTCCTGAACTGACCGACGACCTCACCCCCGTGAGCCGCAACGTCAAGGATGGCGATGTGGTGGCTTCACTCAGCGACATCCGCCTCACCTTCGAGGAGGACGTATTCGTCACCGATGAGGGCATTCTCCCCGTCTATGTCACCGACCTCACCACGCAGCAGCAGGTAGAGGCTGCCATGGCCGTGGATGCCCACGACAGCAAGACCATCGTCATCACTCCTGCCCAGGCCCTCAAGGAGTGCCACGAGTATGAGTTCATGATCAACTACAGCGCCATTGTCAACAAGGAGTACGTGGAGACCAAGGGCAAGTACGGACGCTACTACAAGGGTGAAAACCTCAAGGTGACCCTCTCTTCGCTCTATGACAACTATGACTTCGCTGCCAACCCGCTGCCCGGTGCTACCGTGAACCAGCTGGACCGCATCGCCATCTACACCAAGCCCGATGCTTCCTTCGACACGGAACTCATCAGCCCCACACGCCGCGAGGACCGCTTCGTATGGGTAGAGAACGAGGCCGGAGAGAAGGTGGCAGAATGCAGCGTGAAGGATGACGTGACCTACGGCTTCTCTCTCAACCTGGACGAAGCCATCACCGAGAGCGGCAAGTACTACGTGGTACTCCAGGATTCTATCTACAACATGGGCGAGGGCTACACCGTAAGCACCAACGACAGTAAGGTACGCATCCCCTACACCGTACTGAAGGCTCCCGAGGCTACCATCGCCCTGGAGAGTTCTGACCCCGTTTCAGAGGCTAAGGTAGAGTCGCTCGAGTCTGTAACCCTCGCCTTCAGTGAGTGGGTATATGCCAATGAGTGCAACGTCATGGTGCTCAACAAGTCAACCTACGTGACCTACAACGCTACCCTCAGCATCAACCCCAAGAACCGCAGCATGGCTGTCATCAACTTTGCTGATGGCGCACTCACCGATGAGGGTTCCTACACCATCACCATCCCCGAGGCCAGCGTGGGCGACCAACTGTGGTACGAGAGCGAGGGCATGACGGGCAAGATCAACGCCACCATCAACCTCTACTTCACCATCGGTAAGGAACAGGGTGGAAATGAGGACAGCGACTGGACTACCGATCCCGAGAACGGCAGCACCATAGCTTCTCTCCATGAGATTCACGTATGGAACAACACCACTCAGGAGATGGGAAGCGGCAGCGGCAAGGCTGTGCTGAAGCGTGACGGCGTAGAACTCGAGAAGATTGTCGATACCTCTTGGGGCATGGACTACAACGAGCTCGTCCTCACTACATCCAAGGAGTACACCGAGGACGGTGTATATACCCTGGAAGTTCCCGAAGGCTTCTTCCTTGATGGTTCTGGCGACGCACTTCCCGCCGTTACTTTCACCTGGACCATCGGCGAGGCACAGGAGGAGACCTCCGACTACGTGACCGATCCCGAGAACGGCACCACCGTGGCTTCTCTCTATGAGATTCACGTGTGGAACACGACAGTATCAGAGATGGGGTGCGGCAGCGGCAAGGCCGTGCTGAAGCGTGACGGCGTAGAACTCGAGAAGATTTCTGATGCATCGTTCGGCGTAGATTGGAACGAACTCGTCCTCCGCACGTCAAAGGATTACACCGAGGAAGGTGTATATACCCTGGAAATTCCCGAAGGCTTCTTCCTCGATGGTGCTGGCAGCGCACTTCCCGCCGTTACCTTCACCTGGGGCATCGGCGTAGCCGTGGGTGTCAAGGACATCGCTGCTGAGCGCAACCAGGTAGTCTTCACCCTCGATGGTCGCAAGGCCAACGCTTCACAGCGCGGCATCGTCATCGTGGGCAGCAAGAAGGTGCTCAAGAAGTAACTGACCCCAAACTGAAAGTTGGCTCGACAAGCCAGCCCGACACACATAGAGAGAGTCCCTCGCGGACTCTCTCTATATGTTTTCTCCCCCCTCTCAAAACGAAGGAAATTCCGTATTTACCATTACTTATCCCACATAAGAGGTGAAAACAGGCTTATTTTTTGTTGTTTTGACGAAAATAGTGTAATTTTGCTGCCAAAATTGTATTTTATGAGAAAGATTCTTATTGTTTGCCTGGGGTGGCTCTGTGCGCTGACAGCTGCGGCACAGTTCCAGACCCCTGTGAAGTTCAGCGTAAAGCAGAACAAGATTTCCGACACGGAAGTAGAACTGGTTTTCACGGGACAGATTGATGCCGGATGGCATGTCTATACCACCGACATCCCTGAAGACGGCCCCACACGCGCCGAGATAACGCTGGAGAAACAGCAGGGTGTGAAACCCAAGGGTAAGCTGAAGACCAAGGGCAAGGTACACAAGGCCATGGACGAGATGTTCGGCATGGAACTGAGCTACATGGAGGGAACCGCCACCTTCGTGCAGACACTGACCATCACCGAGGAGAAATACGAGGTGGCTGGCTACCTGACCTACGGAGCCTGCAATGACGAGAACTGCATTCCGCCCACTGACGTGGAGTTCAGCTTCAGCGGCGAGGGAAAACCCGCTGCCGTGAAGGAGGCTGAGAAAGCGAAGGAAGAAAAGCAGGCAGAGAAGCCTGCTGCCGTGGAGGAACCTGCAGAAGCTGCCGTGGAGGAAGCCATCGTGCCCGACACCATGAGGGTTGACACCGCTGCCGTGACACCCGCCGAGACTCCGCTCACAGGGCTCTATACCCCTGTCATCGAGGAACTGCAGGGCTTCGGTGAGGAAAATGCCGGAACCTCAGACAAGGGTCTCATGACCATCTTCCTGCTGGGTCTGGCAGGCGGTCTGCTGGCCCTGCTCACTCCCTGCGTATGGCCCATCATCCCCATGACGGTGAGTTTCTTCCTCAAGCGCAGCAAGGATGACCGCAAGAAAGGCATACGCGATGCCATGACCTATGGTCTGAGCATTGTGGTCATCTACGTCCTGCTGGGTCTGTTCGTCACCCTGGCCTTCGGTGCCAGTGCCCTGAACTCCCTCTCCACGAATGCCATCTTCAACATCTTCTTCTGCCTCATGCTGGTGGTCTTTGCCGCCTCCTTCCTGGGAGGTTTCGAACTGACACTCCCCTCCAGCTGGGGTAACGCCGTAGATAGCAAGGCCAACAAGACGACGGGGTTGCTGAGCATCTTCCTCATGGCCTTCACCCTGAGCCTGGTAAGCTTCAGCTGCACGGGTCCCATCATCGGTTTCCTGTTGGTAGAGATGGGCACGAGCGGCAGCATCATAGCCCCCACGGTGGGTATGTTCGGCTTTGCCCTGGCCCTGGCCCTGCCCTTCTCGCTCTTCGCCATGTTCCCCACGATGCTGAAGAGTGCTCCCAAGAGCGGCAACTGGATGAACTGCATCAAGGTGTGCCTGGGCTTCCTGGAACTGGCCTTTGCCCTGAAGTTCCTCAGCGTGGCAGACCTGGCCTACGGCTGGCACATCCTGGACCGCGAGGTCTTCCTGAGCCTCTGGATCATCATCTTTGCCCTCATGGGTGCCTACCTCATCGGCTGGATTCGTTTCCCCCACGACGAGGATGAGTACGATGAGATGGGTGAGGTCATCGTGAACCACCGCACCGGAGTGACACGTTTCTTCCTGGCCCTGGCTTCCTTCGCCTTCGCCCTCTACATGGTACCCGGTCTGTGGGGTGCCCCCTGCAAGGCCGTGAGTGCCTTTGCTCCCCCCATGTCCACCCAGGACTTCAACCTGCAGAAGGAAGAGGTCGTGGAGGCACAGTTCACGGACTACGAGGCCGGTATGGCCTATGCCCGCCAGAAGGGTATGCCCGTCATGGTTGACTTCACGGGTTTCGGCTGCGTGAACTGCCGCAAGATGGAGGCTGCCGTATGGACCGACCCCGAGGTGCAGGACATCATCCGCGAGAAGTACGTACTCATCAGCCTCTTCGTTGATGACAAGACCAAACTGCCCGAGACAGAGATTGTGGTGGAGAATGGTGAGGAACGCAAGTTGCGCACCGTGGGCGACAAGTGGAGCTACCTGCAGCGCGTGAAGTTCGGTGCCAACGCACAGCCCTTCTATGTGTTGCTGGACAACGAGGGAAAGCCCCTCAACAGCAGCTACTCCTACAACGAGGACATTCCTGCCTTCATCAAGTGGCTCCGGCAAGGAGAAAAGAGGTTCAACGAACAATGAATAATTAACAATGGACTGGCGCGATGAACGCAGCCACCAGCCCTCGCCACTGTGCCCGGCGGTTATCCGCCGGATCTCTCCCTCAACCACCCTCAACAGAAACAACGACTCTTAAAGTTAATAAAAAAAATGAAAAAAATCATCCTTCTGGTAGCATGTGCCTTTATGGCACTCTGCGCCAAGGCCCAGGACGAAGCCGCCATGCAACAGGCCATGCAGCAGCTTCCCCTCGACCCTCAGACCAAGGTAGGTACCCTTCCCAACGGACTTACCTACTACATCCGCCACAATGAGTACCCCAAGAACCAGGCTAACTTCTACATCGCACAGAAGGTAGGTTCGGTACTGGAGGAAGACGACCAGCGCGGTCTGGCTCACTTCCTGGAACACATGTGTTTCAACGGCACGAAGAACTATCCCGGCAACAGCATCATCAAGTACCTGGAGAGCATCGGCGTGAAGTTCGGCGCACAGCTCAATGCCTACACCAGCATAGACGAGACGGTGTACAACATCAACAACGTGCCCACGCAGCGTGAGGAGACCATCGACTCCGTGCTGCTCATCCTGCACGACTGGAGCCATGACCTGACCCTCGACCCCAAGGAGATTGACAAGGAGCGCGGTGTCATCCACGAGGAATGGCGCTCACGCAGCTCTGCCACGATGCGCATCTACGAGCGTCAGCTGCCCCGCCTGATGAGCAACAGCCGTCCCGGCAACCGTCTGCCCATCGGCACCATGGAGGTGGTCGATAACTTCAAGCCCGAGGTGCTCCGCGCCTACTACGAGAAGTGGTACCGCCCCGACCAGCAGGCCATCATCGTGGTGGGTGACATCGATGTGGCACGCACCGAGAAGGTCATCCAGGACATGTTCGGTCCCATACAGATGCCTGCCAACCCCGCTGAGCGCATCTACTACGGTGTGCCCGACAATGCAGAGCCCATCGTGGCCACCGACAAGGACAAGGAGCAGACCCTGCCCATCGTCATGGTGTGCATGAAGCATGAGCAGCCCGTACCCGACGAGATAAAGAACACCGTACCAGGACTGGCTGCCAGTGTGATGATCAGCATGGCAGAGACGATGCTCAACAACCGTCTGGATGAGATGACCCAGAAACCTGAGACCCCCTTCCTCCAGGCCGCCGTTGACGACGACAACTTCATCCTGGCCAAGAAGGCATACGCCCTGACCACGCAGATCGTACCCAAGGAGGGCATGATGGACGAGGCCATAAAGGCTGCGATGGCTGAGGTCTATCGCGCTGCCAAGTTCGGATTCACCGCCACCGAGTACCAGCGTACCCGCAGCGAATTCCTGAGCCAGCTGGAGAGTCTCTACCAGAACCGCGAGAAGCGTCAGAGTGACAGCTATGTGCAGGAGTGCGTACAGCATTTCCTCAACAAGGAACCCATGCCCGGCATCGAGATGGAGTACCAGATGGCCAATGCCATGCTGCCTCAGTTCACCGTGGATATGGTGAACCAAGTCTTCGCTCAGCTGGTAAGCCCCAACGACTCCAACCTCGTGGTACTGGCCATGAACCCCGAGAAGGAGGGTTACGTGCAGCCCACCGAGCAGAGCCTCCTGGCCAGCATCCATGCGGCCCAGCAGATGGAGCTCACCGCCTACGTGGATAACGTGAAGAACGAGCCCCTGGTGTCACAGACCCTTACCCCGGGCAGCATCCTGAAGGAGAAGGACGTGAAGTTCGGCTTCAAGGAACTGGTGCTGAGCAACGGCGTGAAGGTATATATGAAGAAGACGGACTACAAGGACAACGAGATCCTGATGCAGGCTTACAGCAAGGGTGGTACGGGACGCTATCCCCTGGAGGACCGCTACACCCTGGAACTCCTCGGTACCTTCGTGGGGGCCAGCGGTCTGGGCAACTTCACCAACACCGAGCTGCAGAAGGCCCTGGCCGGCGTACAGGCCAGCTGCTCACCCATCCTCGATGAACTGAGCGAGGGTCTGAGAGGCCAGTGCGTGCCCAAGGATATCCGTACCCTCTTCGAACTGGCCTACCTGCACTTCCAGCCCCTGCACCGTGACGAGGCTGCCGTGGAGAGTGCCCTCAGCTCCCTCCGCCAGCAGTTGCAGGCCCGTCACCTCAATCCCATGACCGCCCTGCAGGACTCTATCCAGACCACCTTGTACGGCCACAATCCCCGTCTGGTCCTCATGGAGGCCGAGGACATTGCCAAGGCATCCTACGACCGTGCCCTGGAGATTTATGCTGACCGCTTTGCCGATGCCGGCGACTTCAGCTTCTACTTCATCGGCAACCTCGATGAGGACAGCATCCGCACCTACGCCAGCCGGTACCTGGCCAACCTGCCCGTGGTGAAGCGCACCGACAAGCAGGTGGAGAACGGTCTGGAGTTCGTGAACGGTACGCGCAAGAACGACTTCAAGCAGAAGCAGGAACAGCCTCAGTGCATTGCCCTGGTGGCACTCTTCAATGATACGAAGAATGACCTCAGACAGAAGCTGGCCACTGACTTCCTGGGCCAGATACTCTCCACCCGCTGCATGGACATCATCCGCGAGGAGATGGGAGCTGCCTACAGCGTGCAGGTAGATGGAGTGGTACACCAGACGGGTATCAAGAAGTACCAGGCCCTGATGCAGTTCGTACTGCCCGTCAAGCCCGACCTCTGCGACACGGCCCTGGTAGTGGCTGACCAGCAGGTTGAGAACCTCATCCTCAAGGGCGTTACCGAGTCGGAACTGAAGAAGGTGAAGGAGCACGAGCTCAAGAACATCGACGAGGCAGAACGGCAGAACGCCAACTGGATGCGCTGGTTCCGCAGCTACATGGAGGACGGACAGGACAACTACACGACGCGCCGACAGGTAGTGCAGGGCATCACCTCTGCCGACCTGCAGAAGGCAGCCAAGCAGCTTGTCAAGGGCAAGAACCACGTGACCATCGTGATGAGACCGGAAGAATGATGAGACTTGAAGCATGACAAGAATCATTGTTGACGACAAGATACCCTACATAAAAGGACAGATAGAGCAGCTCGCAGACGAGGTGCTCTATTTGTCTGGGGCTGCCATTACGGCCACCGACGTCAGGGAGGCCGACATCCTCGTAATCCGCACGCGTACCCACTGTGACCGTGCCTTGCTGGAGGGCAGTCGCGTGCGCTTCATCGTGACGGCCACCATAGGTTTCGACCACCTTGACACGGCCTATCTCCGGGAGGCAGGCATTGCCTGGACGAACTGTCCGGGGTGCAACGCCACCAGCGTGGGGCAGTATGTGCGCAACGCACTCTTCCTCCTCTCGCGCGAGTACGGACTCGACCTGCGGAAGGCCACCCTGGGCATCGTGGGAGTGGGACACGTGGGAAAGGCTGTACTGGAGGCATGCCGTCCCTGGGTGGGACGCATCTTGCTCAACGACCCTCCCCTGGCCCTGGCCCTGGACAAAGGATGTGCCAGAGAAGGAACGGGACTGCAGGCCAAGGACTTCTCGCCCCTCAGCCAGCTGCAGCAGGAGTGTGACATCCTCACCTTCCACACGCCTCTGGTACGGGAGGGAGCATGGCCCACGTTCCATCTGGCCGACGAGGCATTCCTGAGCCACCTGCCCCGCAGGCCCTTCCTCCTCAATGCCGCACGCGGCGAGGTGGTAGATAACGAGGCACTGGAGCGTGCCCTCGACCAGGGATGGGTGCGCCAGGCCGTGGTAGATACCTGGGAACACGAACCAGAACCCTCCCCGAGCCTCCTCAGCAAGGTATTCATCGGTACGCCCCATGTGGCCGGCTACAGCGCCGACGGAAAGGCCAATGCCACACGCATGTCCCTGCAGGCCATAGCCCGCTGGATGGGAAGGGAGGACAAGATGCACTTCCACGTGGAACCGCCCTCCATGCACATCCCCTGCCCCGCCGATGACCCCGTGGACCATGCCCTGCAACTTTATGACCCCCGACAGGACAGCCAGCGGCTGAAAGCCAGTCCCGACAGGTTCGAGTGGCTTCGCGGAAACTACCCTCTGAGAAGGGAAGCAGACAATAACTGAGGGAGAGGTAAGAGCTTAGGGTAAATGAATAACTGAAGGCAAGCGAATCGTTGAGGATGAGAGAATAACCTGGTGTAAGCGAGAAGAAAAAAGTAGCAAAAACGAGAAAAACGAGTGGAAAAACGTGCTTATTTGCACAAAATAGGCATAATGTGTGCAGAAAAGTGCATTTTTTGCCCCGAATATTTGCATAAAAGCGTAGAAAGTAGTTACTTTGCATCCGAAAACGAGATAAAAAGAGTTTTAATTATAACTTAAACACTGAAAATTATGTCAGAAATTGAAGCAAAAGTAAAAGAGATTATCGTTGAGAAGTTGGGTGTTGATGAGGCTGATGTAGTAGCTGAGGCATCTTTCACCAATGACCTGGGTGCTGACTCTCTGGACACCGTAGAGCTCATCATGGAGTTCGAGAACAAGTTTGGCATCACCATTCCCGATGATCAGGCTGAGAAGATCTCTACCGTAGGCGATGCTATTGCTTACATCGAGGAGCATCAGAACGCTTAAAAGAATTACATAGGATTAGGGTTGACCTCACTGTATCCGGTGGGGAAGACCCTAATCTTTGTTTATACCTTATTATATATTATATAAACATAGCTATTATGGAACTCAAGAGAGTTGTCGTAACAGGTATGGGTGCCGTAACACCGCTGGGCAACACCGTCGAGGAAACTTGGCAGAACATCGTGGCCGGAAAGAGTGGTGCAGCGCCCATTACGCATTTTGACGCTTCTGCCTTCAAGACCCAGTTTGCCTGTGAGGTGAAGAACCTGAACGTAGAGCAGTATATCGACAAGAAGGAAGCCCGCAAGATGGACCCCTACTGCCAGTATGCACTGTGTGCCGCCACCCAGGCGGTGGAGGACTCAGGCCTTGACCTGGAGAAGGAGGACAAGAACCGCATCGGCGTAGTGCTGGGTGTAGGTATCGGCGGTATGAAGACCTTCGAGGAGGAGGTGAGCAACTATGCCCTCACCCACGAGAAGATGGGTCCTCGCTACAGCCCCATGTTCGTGCCCAAGATGATTGCCGACATCGCTGCCGGCCACATCAGCATCAAGTATGGTTTCCATGGTCCCAACTATATCACGTCGAGTGCCTGCGCCAGCAGCACCAATGCCCTGGCCGATGCCTTCAACCTGATTCGTCTGGGCAAGGCCAACGTCATCGTGAGCGGTGGTAGCGAGGCTGCCATCCTGCCCTGCGGTGTAGGTGGTTTCAATGCCATGAAGGCTCTCTCCACCCGCAATGACAGCCCCGAGACGGCCAGCCGTCCCTTCAGCGCCAGCCGCGACGGTTTCATCATGGGTGAAGGCAGTGCCGTGCTCATCCTGGAGGAACTGGAGCATGCCAAGGCACGTGGTGCGAAGATATACGCAGAGATGGTTGGTGCCGGCATGAGTGCCGATGCCCATCATATCACCGCTTCACATCCCGAAGGCCTAGGTGCCATCCTCGTCATGAGCAACGCCCTGGAGGATGCCGGCATGAAGCCTGAGGACATTGACTACATCAACGTACATGGCACGAGTACCCATGTGGGCGACATCAGCGAGGCAAAGGCCATCCAGGCTCTCTTCGGCGAACATGCCTACAAGCTCAACATCAGCTCTACGAAGAGCATGACGGGCCACCTGCTGGGGGCTGCCGGTTCGGTAGAGGCCATGTTCAGCGTACTCTCTGTCATGAACGACATCGTGCCTCCCACCATCAACCACGAGGAGGGTGACAACGATGAGGAGATCGACTACAACCTGAACTTCACTTTCAACCAGGCACAGAAGCGCACCGTAAGGGCTGCCCTGAGCAACACGTTTGGATTTGGAGGTCACAACGCATGTGTAATCTTCAAGAAGTACGCCGAGTAATTCCGTGCGTATTCTCTGTATAACGCACTGAAAAGAACGTGTATTTCGAAAATCTTATTCAAAGGATAAAGCTCCCTTTCCGCAAGGACAAGGAGCTTTATCTGTGTTTATATCACATCCTGGGTTTCTACCCCAAGAATATCTCCTACTATAAACAGGCACTCCTTCACAAGTCCGTGTCGGTAAAGGGCAAGGACGGAAGGTACCAGAACAACGAACGTATGGAGTTTCTGGGCGATGCCATCCTGGATGCCGTAGTGGGCGACGTGGTGTACCGTCATTTTGAAAACAAGCGTGAGGGGTTCCTCACCAATGCCCGCAGCAAGCTGGTTCAGCGCGAGACGCTGGGCAAGCTGGCCGTGGAGATTGGCCTGGACCGCCTCATCCAGTCCAACCAGCAGCAGAACAACAGTCACAACAGCTACATGGCCGGCAATGCCTTCGAGGCTCTCGTGGGTGCCATCTACCTGGACTTTGGCTACGAACGCTGCATGAAGTTCATGGAGAAGCGCATCCTCAACCACATCATCGACGTGGACAAGGTGGCCTACAAGGAGGTAAACTTCAAGAGCAAACTGCTAGAATGGAGCCAGAAGAACCGCATTCGCCTTGACTTCAAGGACCTGCACCAGACCACCGACAAGGACGGGGCACACGTTTTCCACACCATGGTGGTGATAGAAGGACTGGAATGTGGCCGTGGACGGGGCTACTCCAAGAAGGAGAGCCAGCAGTCGGCGGCACAGGAGAGCCTCATCATTCTCAAGAAGCACAAAGGATTCCAGGACAGCGTCTTCGAGGCCAAGAGCAAGCGTACCGCCATGGAGGAACAACCCGAAGCACTCCTCCCCGAGATTCCCGATGAAGTGCTGACAGCCAATCCCAAGGAGAAGGGACAGGCCAGGAAGAAGGAGGAAAAACCTGCCGAGGAAAAGAAGGAAGAGGCCAAGGCGGCTCCCAAGAAAAAGGAGGAAAAGCCTGCCGAGGAAAAGAAGGAAGAGACCAAGGCGGCTCCCAGAAGGAGGCGTCCTGCTCCTGAGAAGAAACCCATAGAGCAGATTACCGAATCTGAGAAACCCGTAGAGGAAACTCCCATCCCAGAGAAACCTGTGGAGAACATTCCACAGACGGAAAGCCCAGATTCCGAGAACTCTGTGTCAGAGACCACAGACGGGGCTCAGCCTGTCAAGAAGAAACCCAGACGCCGCGGTTCGCGCCGCAAGGAGACGTCGTTGGGAGATCATTGAAAATGACGGTGGAATTATATGCCACCCAAACAAACCCTACACTGTATGATTACTTCCATAGCACGTCTGGTTTTCAAGCCACGACAAAAGGCACTTGAACGATACAAGGACGAGGCAGAGGCTCTGCAGATGCAGACCCTGCTACGCCTCACGCAGCAGGCACGCAACACGGATTGGGGCGTACTGCACGGCTATCACCGCGTGGCCACCTACGAGGACTTTGCCGCCACGGGCCCCGTCAACACCTACGAGGAGCTGAAGGGATACATCGACCGTATGCGGCAAGGTGAAGCCGACATCCTTTGGCCGGGACGCGTGAAGTGGTATGCCAAGTCAAGCGGCACCACGAACGACAAGAGCAAGTTCATCCCCGTCTCTGCCCAGGGACTCAAGGACACGCACTATGCCGGCGGCCAGGATGCCGTGGCATGGTACCTGCGCAACAATCCCAGGAGCCGCATCCTGGACGGACGCGCCCTGATACTGGGAGGCAGCCATGCTCCCAACTACAACCAGAAGGACAGTCTGGTGGGCGACCTCAGCGCCATCCTCATCGAGAACATCCATCCCCTGGTCAACCTGGTGCGCGTGCCCAAGAAGGAAACAGCCCTGCTGAGCGACTTCGAGGTGAAGCGTGACCGCATAGCCCGGGAGGCCATGAAGCGCGATGTCACCAACCTGAGCGGCGTTCCCTCGTGGATGCTCTCCGTGCTGAACCGCGTCATGGAACTCAGCGGCAAGGAGCACCTGGAGGAGGTGTGGCCCAACCTGGAGGTCTTCTTCCACGGAGGCGTGGCCTTCACTCCCTACCGCGAGCAGTACAAGAGGCTCATCACGAGTCCCAGGATGCACTACATGGAGACGTACAACGCCAGCGAGGGTTTCTTCGGACTCCAGGATGACCCTTCTGACCCCGCCATGAGCCTCATGGTCGATTATGGTGTCTTCTACGAGTTCATCCCCATGGACGAACTGGAGAGCGAGCATCCCACGGTGCTGCCTCTGTGGGGCGTGCAGACGGGGCGCAACTATGCCATGGTCATCTCCACCTCAAGCGGCCTGTGGCGCTACATGATAGGCGACACGGTGCGCTTCACGAGCACCCGTCCCTATAAGTTCATCATCACCGGCCGCACAAAGTTCTTCATCAATGCCTTTGGCGAGGAACTCATCGTCGATAATGCCGAGAAGGGACTGGAACAGGCCTGCCAGGCCACGGGAGCCGACGTGCGGGAATACACGGCTGCCCCGGTCTTCATGGATGCCCAGGGCAAGTGCCGCCACCAGTGGCTCATCGAGTTTGCACGTCCTCCCCGGGACCTGGCTGCCTTTGCCCGCATCCTCGACGAGAGTCTGCAGCACATCAACTCTGACTATGAGGCCAAGCGCTACAAGGACATCACCCTGCAGCCCCTCGAGATTGTCGTGGCCCGCCAGGGGCTCTTCGATGACTGGCTGAAGCAGAAGGGCAAACTGGGCGGTCAGCACAAGATTCCCCGTCTGAGCAACCAGCGTCAGTTCATCGAGGAGATGCTGCTGCTGAACTGAAGTTCTGGTGGGTTTTCCCCACCGTCAACAAGACCATAATCATTATCCCTCATGCATCACACAGCACTCAGATTCCTACTCCTTCCCCTCCTCACGCTGCTCCTCGCAGCCTGTGCCTCCATCGGTTCGCCCGACGGAGGCCGCTACGACGAGGAACCTCCCAAGGTGCTCTACTGCACCCCGGGCGACAAGTCGGTGGGTTCGGACAAGAAGAAGATAAGCATCTGGTTCGATGAGTACATCAAACTGGAGAATGCCAACGAGAAGGTGACCATCTCGCCGCCGCAGATGGAGGCTCCCAACGTACGGGCCGACGGCAAGCGGGTGCGCATCGACCTCTTCGATGACCTGCTGCCCAACACGACCTATACGGTGGATTTCAGCGATGCCATCACGGACAACAACGAGGGCAACCCACTGGGACTCTACACCTACTCCTTCAGCACGGGCAGCACCATCGACACCATGGAGGTGAGCGGCGTGGTGCTCAACGCGCAGGACCTGGAACCCATCAAGGGCATCCTCGTGGGTCTCTACCCGGCTGACAGCACCTTTGCCGACAGTCTTTTCCGTACGAAGGCCCTGCCCCGCGTGGGACGTACCAACGGCAGCGGTGAGTTTTCCGTCAAGGGACTTGCCCACGGTCGCTACCGTGCCTTTGCCCTGCAGGACGTGGACGGTGACTACACCTTCTCGCAGAAGAACGAGCGCATTGCCTTCGACACCGTGAGCTTCGCCACCTCGCAGCGGCCTGACCTGAGGCCCGACACCGTGTGGGTAGATACCGTGCGCTACGAGAAGATTCGCATGGTGCCCTACATCCACTACTACCCCGACGACCTCGTACTGCTGGCTTTCCAGGAGGATGGACAGCCGCGACACCTCCTCAAGCAGGAGCGTCTCACAGCCGAGAAGATGTCGTTCTACTTCACGGCTCCGAGCGAGGAACTTCCCGTCATCGAGGGACTGAACTTCGATGCCGCCAGCCTGTTCTGCGAGGCCTCTGCCAAGCGCGACACCGTGACCTACTGGATTCCGGACACCACGGTGGCCAAGCTCGACACGCTGTCCCTGCGCATCACCTACCTCGACACGGACACGCTCGAACGTCTCGTGCCGCGCACCGACACGCTGGACATGGCAGCGCGTACCACCTACACGCGCCAGCAGCAGGACCGGCAGAAGAAGATGGAGGAGTGGCTCAAGGACCGCGAGAAGCAGGCCCGCAAGTCGAAGAAACCGCTTCCCGAGGAGGAGAACCCCTACGAGTTCACCTGGCTGGAGGCATCGGTGAAGCCCAGCGGCAGCATCGACCCGAACCAGAACGCGACCTTCACCTTCAGCGAACCCATCGCACGGGTCGATACCACGAAGCTGCATTTCTGCCGGAAGGTGGACAGCACCCTGGTGGAGGTGCCCTACCTCTTCCTGCCCGATGAGGTGAATCCCAGGGTCTATACGCTCTATGCCGAGTGGGAACCCAAGGCTACCTATCAGCTGACCTGCGACAGTCTGGCCTTCACGGGCATCATGGGGCATACGGCGAAGTCGCTCAAGCTGGATTTCCGTGTCCGCTCCCTCGATGAATACGGCACTCTCTTCCTGCGCCTGAGCCACATCGGACTGGAGGAGGGTGACACGGCCTACGTGGAACTGCTCAACAAGAGCGACAAGGCCGTGGCCAAGGTGCAGGTGGTGGATGGCCGTGCCGACTTCTTCTACCTCAAACCTGCCGAGTACTACCTCCGCCTCTTCGTGGACAGGAACGGGAACGGCATCTGGGACACGGGCTGCTATGACGAACTCCGTCAGCCCGAGGCCGTCTATTACTTCCCCAAACCTCTCACCGTCAAGGCCAAGTGGGACATGGAGCAGGCCTGGAACGTGCAGGGCATACGGCGTGTGGAGCAGAAGCCCAAGGCCATCACCAAGCAGAAACCGGACAAGAAGAAGAATCCCAAGGACCGCAACCGCGAGCGCGACGAACAGCGGGCCCGCGAGCGGGAGAAGAACAAGCGGGGGTGAAAGGGCCGCAGGCGAACACCCTTTCTTTCCAGCAGCACAAAAAAAAAGAGTTGGCATTCCAGTGTGAACGCCAACTCTTTTTCTCAGGAAGGGTTTATGACCACCCTCCCTGCGCTCTTGCTGTGCCCTGAACGGGACTCGAACCCGTACGGCCGCTATGGCCAAGGGATTTTAAGTCCCTCGTGTCTACCGATTCCACCATCGGGGCA
>CALZGT010000014.1 GCA_945787235.1 uncultured Prevotellaceae bacterium | reverse complement strand
CGATGGCACTGCTGGGCACGCCACTCTCCTCCAGACGAGCCTTGGCCGCCACGGTGCAGCGGCGGTTGTCGGTGCTGATCTTGGCCTGCTTGAAGAGCAACTGAATCTTGTTGACCTCAGCCTCGTTGCAGGCACCGCCCGCCAGTTTGTTGAGGGCCGTATAGTAACGGCGTATGATTTCCTGGTTGGAAGCCTCGCGGCAAGCCTCATCGTCCGAGATGCAGAAGCCCACCATGTTGACCCCCATGTCGGTAGGACTCTTGTAGGGGCACTCTCCGTAGATGCCCTCGAAGATGGCATTCAGCACGGGGAATATCTCCACGTCGCGGTTGTAGTTGATGGCCACCTTCTCGTAGGCATCCATGTGGAAGGGGTCAATCATATTCACGTCATTGAGGTCAGCCGTGGCGGCCTCGTAGGCGATGTTCACGGGATGGCGCAGGGGGAGGTTCCACACGGGGAACGTCTCGAACTTGGCATAGCCGGCCTCCACGCCCCGCTTGTGCTCGTTGTAGAGCTGGCTGAGGCATACAGCCATCTTGCCGCTGCCGGGGCCCGGTGCCGTGACGATGACCAGCGGACGGCTCGTCTCTACGTAGTCATCCTTGCCGAAGCCCTCATCACTGTCGATGAGGTTCACGTTGTTGGGGTAACCCTCGATGGTGTAGTGGTAGTAAGCCTTGATGCCCATGCTCTCCAGACGGTGGCGGTAGGCATCGGCCGAACTCTGTCCGTTGTAGTGGGTGATGACCACGGCCCCTACCAGGAACCCTCGGCTCATGAACTCCGTGCGCAGGCGCAGCACGTCCTCGTCGTAGGTGATGCCCAGGTCCTGGCGTATCTTGTTGCGCTCGATGTCCATGGCCGAGATGACGATGATGATCTCGGCGCTGTCGCTCAGTTGCTGGAGCATGCGCAGCTTGCTGTCGGGCTGGAATCCGGGCAGCACGCGGCTGGCATGGTGGTCGTCAAAGAGCTTGCCGCCGAGTTCGAGGTAGAGTTTGCCCTTGAACTTGGCTATGCGCTCCTTGATGTGGTCGCTCTGTATCTTGATGTATTTATCGTTGTCGAATCCGATTCTCATAATAGTTTAGAGTAGTTTATTAAGTTTAGAGTTTAGAACAGTTGAAATAGTTTAGAGTAGAGATTTAGTTTAGAGCAGAAAGTTATCTGCTTGCAACTTATTAAACTCTCAACTACTCTCAACTCTCAACATTATTCAAGCGTGTGGAAAGAAGAGCCGTCGAAGCAGTGGGTGCAGACCTTGCACTTGGGCAGACCGATGGCCTTGACCAGCGTCTCCAGTTTGCTGAACTTCAAGCTGTCGAGGTTGAGTTCGCGTGCAATCTCTTCCACCATCTTCTTGTATTCGGGCGAGTCGGTCTGGGTATATTTCTCTACGTTCTTGTTCATGTCGCCCTCGAACTGCTTGATGATGCGGCGGGTGATGAGTTCGAGTTCATTCTTGGAGGCAGAGAAATTGATGAAGGGGCAACCATAGATGAGGGGAGGGCAGGCTATGCGCATGTGTACCTCCTTGGCTCCGAGCTCGTGGAGAATCTTGGTGTTGTCGCGCAACTGGGTGCCTCGCACGATGCTGTCATCGCAGAAGAGCACGCGCTTGCCCTGCAGCACGTCCTTGTTGGGGATGAGTTTCATCTTGGCCACCAGGTCGCGCATACTCTGGTGGGCAGGCATGAAGGAACGGGGCCAGGTGGGGGTGTATTTGGCAATGGCTCGGGTGTAGGGCACCTTGTGGCCTTCGGCATAGCCCGTAGCCATGCCAATGCCGCTGTCGGGGATGCCGCAGGCGCAATCGACTTCGACATCATCCTCTTCGCCCATCTCACGTCCGCACTGGTTGCGCACCACCTCGGCATTACGGCCCTCGTAGCAACTCGTGGGGAAACCGTAATAAACCCAGAGGAAGGAGCATATCTGCATCTCCTCGTTGGCAGGACGAAGCTGTTCCATGTGGTCGGCATGGATGCGTACTATCTCGCCGGGACCTACGAAATGCACCGTCTCGTAGTCGAGGTTGGGGAAGGCCGACGACTCGCTGGTGACGGCCATGGCACCCTCCTTCCTGCCCACCACGATGGGGGTACGTCCCCAGCGGTCACGGGCTGCGATGACGCCATCCTCGGTGAGCAGGAGCATGGAGCAGGAACCCTTGACGGTCTGGAAGACGTTCTCGATGCCGTCGCGGAAGGTCTTTCCTTTTATAATAAGCAAGGCAATGACTTCGGTGGGATTGATGCGCCCGCTGGAGAACTCACTCAGATGCATGCCCTCGTCGAGCAACTGCTGAGCCAGTTCCTCCAGGTTGTTGACCTTGGCCACGGTGACCAATGCAAAGCGACCCAGATGGGAGTTCATCAGCAGGGGTTGCGCATCGGTGTCGGAGATGATGCCGATGCCTGAGTTGCCTAAGAACTTGCCGAGTTCCGGTTCGAACCTGGTTCGGAAATAAGTGCTCTCGAGATTGTGGATACTGCGGTAGAAACCCGCTTCCGGTGAAAAGGTGGCCATACCGCCACGCTTTGTTCCTAAATGCGACTGATAATCAGTGCCATAGAAAAGGTCGGCAACACAGGGTTGCGCTGATACTGTTCCGAAGAAACCACCCATAGAATTTCTGTGTATTTTATAATTGCTTCTTACGGGGCACAAAATTACTTATTTTTTTTCTAATACAAGTCATCTTTCACCCGTTTTTTTCTGTTTTTTTGCAAATTGTTGCGTTTAGGCGGGTTCTGAGGTCATTTCTTCGAAGAGTCCCTGGCAGGCATCTTCCAGCAGGTCGAGAACGTGCTCGAAGCCTTGGTCACCTCCATAATAGGGGTCGGGAACATCGGGGGAAGGGTACTTGCGGCACCACTGCGTCATGCGGTGAACCTTGGCTTGATGACCTATTGGAGCAGCGATTCTATTCAATTCCATTATGTTACTGTCATCCATACCAATAACGTAATCAAATTGAAGGAAGTCTTCAGGTCGCACGGGACGCGAACGGTGCGTGATTTCGTACCCCCTGCGGGCTGCGTGCTTCCGCATACGGCTGTCAGCCATCTCACCTTCGTGATAGTCGAGGATGCCGGCCGAGTCTATGTGGAACTGGTCGGTGAGTCCCTCTGTGTCCACGATGTGCTGCAGAATGGTCTGGGCCGTACAGCTGCGACAGATGTTGCCAAGACAAATGAATAGGATTCGCTTCATATAACTTGCATTTTGCTATTTATATAATTATATTATGTATCATAATGTCACCTTTGCAGGGGAAATGGATTGCAAAGTTACAACACTTTGCCATTATTTGCAATAATTTGGAGAGATTTTCTTTCTTTTTGGTATTTTTGGCCGATATTTCACACAAAGTTCAAAACAATGTTTTGTGATATGAAAAAAAAGTAGTACTTTTGCCCAGAATTAAACAAAATGCTTTTTAAGGTATAAAGAACAAGTGAATATGGGACACTCAGCAACAGCAACTCCGATGAAGCGAGTCCGTCTGGTTCTGGACGACGGAACGGTATTTTTTGGTAAGTCTTTCGGCTACGACAAACCCGTAGCGGGAGAGGTGGTCTTCAATACCGCCATGACGGGTTATCCCGAGAGCCTCACCGACCCTTCCTATGCAGGTCAGCTCATGGCCCTCACCTTTCCCCTGGTGGGCAACTACGGTGTTCCCGAATGCCGTATTGAGCAGAACGGACTCTCTGCCTTCATGGAGAGCGACAGGATATACGCCAAGGCCATTATCGTCAGCGACTACAGCGAGGAGTTCTCGCATTGGAACGGCAAGGAGACGCTGGCCCAGTGGCTCAAGCGCGAAGAGGTGCCCGGCATTACCGGAGTGGATACGCGACAGCTCACCAAGGTGCTGCGCGAACATGGCGTGATGATGGGCAAGATACTCTTTGACGACCAGCCCAACGAGATTCCGCAGGCGGCCTATGAGGGCGTGAACTTCGTGGCTGAGGTGAGTTGCAAGGAAGTCATCCGCTATCGTCCCGAGGACTACGCAGAACCTGCCAACCGCCTTCCCGAGGACCAGCCTGCCGTGGTGCGTGCCGAGGGCAAGAAGGTGGTGCTGGTGGATTGCGGCGTGAAGCACAACATCATACGCTGTCTGCTGAACCGTGGCATCGAGGTAATCCGTGTGCCCTGGGACTATGACTTCAACCAGCTGGGCGAGGAGGGCTTTGACGGCCTCTTCCTGGCCAATGGCCCCGGCGACCCTGACACCTGCGAGGCTGCCGTGGCTCACATACGTACCTTCATGCAGCAGGAGGCACAGAAGGCACAGGTCCGCCCCATCATGGGTATCTGTATGGGTAACCAGCTCCTTTCTAAGGCAGCAGGTGCCACCATATACAAACTCAAGTACGGACACCGATCGCACAACCAGCCCGTGCGTATGGTGGGTACCAACCGCTGTTTCATCACTACCCAGAACCACGGATATGCCGTGGACAGCCAGACCTTGCCTGAGGAATGGGAACCGCTCTTCGTCAACATGAACGACGGCAGCAACGAGGGTGTACGCCACAGCCGCTACCCCTGGTTCTCGGCCCAGTTCCACCCCGAAGCCTGTGCGGGTCCCGTCGATACGGAGTTTCTCTTCGATGAGTTTGCCAAGGCACTCAATGGTCAGCCCGCTTGTGTGCTGCCTGCTGCGGAGAGCACCGAACGGCCAGCCATAAAGAAAGTGCTCCTGCTCGGTTCGGGAGCCTTGAAAATCGGTGAGGCGGGAGAGTTCGACTATTCAGGGTCGCAGGCCCTCAAGGCCATGCGTGAGGAGGGCATCGAAACCATCCTCATCAATCCCAACATCGCTACCGTGCAGACAAGCGAGGGAGTGGCCGACAAGATTTACTACCTGCCCGTCACACCTTATTTCGTGGAGCGCATCATTCAGAAGGAACGCCCACAGGGCATCCTGCTCGCCTTTGGCGGTCAGACAGCCCTGAACTGTGGTGTGGAACTCTACAAGAACGGTGTACTGGATTACTATCACGTACAGGTGCTGGGAACCCCCGTACAGGCCATCATAGACACCGAGGACCGCGAACTCTTCGTGGAGAAACTCGATGAGATAGGCGTGAAGACCATCAAGAGTCAGGCCTGCGAGACGCTGGAGGAGGCACGCGAGGCAGCCAGGACACTGGGCTATCCCGTCATCCTGCGTGCTGCGTATGCCCTGGGTGGTCTGGGCAGTGGTTTCTGCGACAACGAGGAACAGTTGGACCGACTGGCCGAAAAGGCGTTCAGTTTCTCCCCCCAGGTGCTGGTGGAGAAGAGTCTGAAGGGCTGGAAGGAGATAGAATATGAGGTGGTGCGCGACCGCTTCGACAACTGCATCACGGTTTGCAACATGGAGAACTTCGACCCGTTGGGCATCCACACGGGCGAGAGCATCGTCATCGCCCCCTCGCAGACGCTGACCAATGCAGAGTATCACAAGCTGCGTGCGCTGGCCATCAAGATTATACGCCACATCGGCATCGTGGGCGAGTGCAATGTGCAGTATGCCTTCGACCCCGAGAGTGAGGACTACCGTGTCATCGAGGTCAACGCGCGTCTCTCGCGCAGTTCGGCCCTGGCTTCCAAGGCTACGGGTTATCCCTTGGCTTTCGTGGCTGCCAAGCTGGGGCTGGGGTACGGACTCTTTGACCTGAAGAACTCCGTAACGAGGACAACTTCCGCCTTCTTCGAACCCGCGCTTGACTATGTCGTCAGCAAGATACCGCGTTGGGACCTGGGTAAGTTCCGCGGGGTAGATCGCGAACTTGGCAGCAGCATGAAGTCGGTAGGTGAGGTGATGGCCATCGGCCGCACCTTCGAGGAGAGCATCCAGAAGGGCTTGCGCATGATAGGGCAGGGGATGCATGGATTCGTGGGCAACAAGGAACTGACCATCGAGGACCTCGATGCTTCCCTCAAGGCTCCCACCGACAAGCGCATCTTCCTCATCGAGAAGGCGTTCCTGGCAGGATATTCCGTGGAGCAGATTCACGAACTGACAAAGATAGACAAGTGGTTCCTGCAGAAACTCAAGAACATCGACAGCATCAACAAAGAACTGGCTGCCAGCCACATCAACCGCCTCGACAAGGAACTCCTTCGCAAGGCCAAGGTGTATGGCTTCACCGACTTCCAGATAGCCCGTGCCCTGGGCATGGAGAAGGAAATCGACATCGAGGATGCCATGCTCATCGTGCGCCGGCACCGCCGGCAGGCTCAGATTGTGCCCCACGTGAAGCAGATTGACACACTGGCCGCCGAGTACCCGGCACAGACCAACTATCTGTACCTCACGTACAGTGCCGTGGCCGATGACGTTCATTACGAGAACGACCGCCGAAGCGTGGTGGTACTGGGTAGCGGTGCCTACCGCATCGGTTCCAGCGTGGAGTTTGACTGGTGTGGCGTACAGGCTCTCAACACCATACGCAAGGAGGGTTTCCGCAGCGTGATGATCAACTACAACCCCGAGACGGTCTCAACGGATTACGACATGTGTGACCGCCTGTATTTCGACGAACTCACCTTCGAGCGGGTCATGGACATTATCGACCTGGAGAATCCGCAGGGTGTCATCGTCAGCACGGGTGGACAGATTCCCAACAACCTGGCTACGAAGCTCGATGAGCAGCGTGTTCCCATTCTGGGTACGCAGGCCCGCTACATCGACAACGCAGAGGACCGCGACAAGTTCTCGGCCATGCTGGACCGCATCGGAGTGGATCAGCCGGAGTGGAGCGCACTGACGTCCATGGAGGATGTCAATGAGTTCGTGCAGCGTGTGGGATTCCCCGTACTGGTGCGCCCGTCGTACGTGCTCTCCGGTGCGGCCATGAACGTCTGCTCAAACCAGGACGAGCTGGAGCGATTCCTCCAGATGGCGGCCAACGTGAGCAAGAAGCACCCCGTGGTGGTGAGCAAGTTCATGCTGAACACCAAGGAGGTGGAGATGGATGCCGTGGCGCGCAACGGCGAAATCATCGCTTACGCCATCTCGGAACATATTGAATACGCGGGTGTACACAGTGGGGATGCCACCATACAGTTCCCCGCACAGAAACTCTACGTGGAGACGGTGCGACGCATCAAGAAGATTTCGGCACAGATTGCCAAGGAACTCAACATCAGCGGCCCCTTCAATATCCAGTATCTGGCACGCGACAACGAAATCAAGGTCATCGAGTGTAACCTCAGGGCCAGCCGTTCTTTCCCCTTCGTCAGCAAGGTGTTGAAGATAAACCTCATCGAACTGGCTACCCGCGTCATGCTGGGGCTGCCCGTGGAGAAACCCAACAAGTCGTTCTTCGACTTTGACTACGTGGGCGTCAAGGCCAGCCAGTTCTCCTTCAACCGGCTGCAGAAGGCCGACCCCGTACTGGGTGTAGATATGAGTTCCACGGGCGAGGTAGGATGCCTGGGCGACGATGTCAATGCCGCGCTCCTCACGGCCATGCTCAGCGTGGGACACCGCATTCCGCAGAAGAGCGTGCTGCTCAGCACCGGCGATGCCAAGGAGAAGGCGGCCATGCTGGATGCCGCAAGGCGACTCATGGACCATGGCTGCGAACTGTATGCCACGGGGGGCACGAGCCAGTATCTTGAGGACAACGGCATTCCCAACACGAGGGTCTATTGGCCCAGTGAGCCGGACCAGAAGCCGCAGGCGCTGGACCTCCTCCATGAGCACAAGATTGACATGGTGGTCAACATCCCCAAGAACCTCACCGTGGGCGAGCTCTCCAACGGCTACAAGATACGACGTGCAGCGGTCGATCTCAACGTGCCGCTCATCACCAATTCGCGTCTGGCAGCGGCTTTCATCCGGGCTTTTACCACAGTGAAACTCGATGACCTGGCCATACGCAGCTGGGAGGAATACAAATAACGAGGCAGCCACCCCTGCCACCCGAAACAACCAAGCAAAATGACTTTTCAGATTATCTACGTCGCGTGCTGTCTGGTGCTCATGATATGGGCACTGATAGCGGACAGGCTGAAACCGGGGCTCATACTCTTCACCTGCGTGGTGCTGATGCTATGTGCTGGAATACTCACTCCCAAGGACTGCCTGGAGGGCTTCTCCAACAAGGGAATGATCACCGTTGCCTTACTCTTTCTCGTCAGTGAAGGGGTAAGGCGCAGTGGCATATTGGAGCAGATTGTCTTCAGCATGCTCCCCAAGAAGAAAACATCCGTGAAGAAGGCCAATGCGCGACTGCTGCCCGTGGTGTCGCTCTTCTCTGCCTTCCTCAACAACACGCCCGTGGTGGTCATTTTTGCGCCTATGGTGAAAAACTGGGCACGCAAGTTCGGATTGCCTTATACGAAATTCCTTATCCCCCTGAGCTATGCCACCATTCTGGGTGGTGTGTGCACGCTGATAGGTACCAGCACCAACCTCGTGGTGAACGGCATGATACAGGACTCGGGACGTGAGGGGATGGGAATGTTCGAACTGGGTAAGGTGGGCATCGTGGCTACTATCGTAGGACTGGCTTACCTCATCTTCTACAGCCACTACCTTTTGCCAGAGAAGAGGGAAGGGGACACGGAGATAGAGAAGAAGCCGGACACGACAACCGTCGAGGTGGTGCTGAGAAGCCGTTTCCCGGGATTGGGAAAGTCCATACGTGAGTTTGATTTCTTCCGCCACTATGGGGCACACGTGCTCTCTATACGTCGCAGTGGAGAACTGATGACGGGGGACTGGATGAACATGAAGCTCCTCAACCACGACACGCTGATTCTGGAGACGGACTTCAAGTTCGTGCAGGCTTACAAGGACTCTACGGCTTTCCTCATCTCAAGTTACGACACGGACAACGAGATGCTCAAGGGACGCAAGCGCTGGTTTGCCTTCATCCTGCTTGCCTTCATGATTGTGGGGGCTACCGTCGGTGAACTGCCTTTCATGAAAGCCTGGGTGCCTGGATTCAAGTTCGACATGTTCTTCTTTGTCTGTGTCACCACGGTCATCATGGCATGGACGGGGATGTTCAACGCACGCAAGTACAGCAAGTACATGTCGTGGGACGTGCTCGTAACCATAGCCTGTGCCTTTGCCATCAGCAAGGGCATGACGAACTCGGGGTTTGCTGACTACATAGCGGGATTCATCATTGAGGTGGCTGACAAGATTGGGCACTCCGAAGAGGGAGTCTATGGCATGATGGCCATTCTCTTCCTCATCACCAATCTCTTCACCGAACTCATCACCAACAATGCCGCAGCGGCACTTTCCTTCCCTCTCGCCCTCTCCGTGGCAGAGAAGCTGGAGTGCAACCCCATGCCGTTCTTCATCTGTATCTGTATGGCGGCCTCTGCGGCTTTCTGCACGCCGATTGGCTACCAGACCAACCTCCTGGTGCAGGGTATCGGTGGGTACAAGTTCACGGACTATGTCAAGGTGGGACTGCCCCTCAACATCATCTTCTTCCTGGTCAGCGTCTTCGTCATACCTGAGATCTGGGAGTTTTGAGGAGTCCATAGTTGAGAGTTTATAGTTTATAGGTTATCGAAGAGTTTATAGGTTATAGGTTATGGCTTCACTCCTAAGTGTTAACTGTTAACGCGTAACTGCCAATTTTTATATTATCAATTATCAATAAACCGAAGGTTTCAATGGCTGAGAATATTTATCCCATTTACGACCAGATGATGTCACGCGAGGACAAGGAGCAACTTCTTGGACAGCGCGGACTCATGGTTTGGTTCACCGGCTTGAGCGGAAGCGGAAAGAGTACGGTGGCCATGTCCGTAGAACGTGAATTGCACAAACGTGGCATCTTGTGCCGCATCCTGGATGGCGACAACATCCGTTCGGGCATCAACAACAACCTGGGCTTCTCGCAGGAAGACCGTAGGGAGAACATACGTCGCATCGCCGAGGTGGGCAAACTCTTCGTGCATACCGGCATCGTCACACTGGCTTGTTTTGTCAGCCCTACGGAGGATATCCGCGAGATGGCACGCGGCATCATAGGCAGTGAGGACTTCAAGGAGGTATTCGTGAGTACACCGCTGGAGGAGTGCGAACGACGTGATGTCAAGGGGCTCTATGCACGGGCCAGGAGGGGTGAGGTCAAGGACTTCACGGGCATCAGTGCTCCCTTTGAGGCTCCTGCGCATCCTGCCCTGAGCATCGACACCAGCCGTCTCTCTCTGGAGGAAAGCACGATGGCCGTGGTGGAGATGATACTGCGGGCCATGTAAGGGATGTACTTCCCCTCGTAACGAATTGGACAACCAGCAAATCAAAACATACATCTTATATTTTTATTTATTATGGAATACAATCTTTCGCATCTGCAGGAACTTGAAGCAGAGAGCATCCACATCATACGTGAGGTGGCTGCCGAATTTGAGAATCCTGTCATGCTTTATAGTATCGGTAAGGACAGTAGTGTCATGGTGCGTCTGGCAGAGAAGGCTTTTGCCCCCGGCAAGGTGCCTTTCCCGCTGATGCACATCGACTCCAAATGGAAGTTCCGCGAGATGATAGAGTTTCGCGACAACTACGCCAAAAAGTTCGGATGGAACCTCATCGTGGAAAGCAATGAGGAGGCTTTCAAGGCGGGCGTGGGACCTTTCACGCATGGAAGCAAGGTTCACACTGACCTCATGAAGACGAAGGCACTGCTCGATGCGCTCAACAAGTACAAGTTTGATGCGGCTTTCGGCGGTGCACGTCGCGACGAGGAGAAGAGCCGTGCCAAGGAGCGTATCTTCTCTTTCCGCGACCAGTTCCAGCAGTGGGACCCCAAGAACCAGAGACCTGAACTCTGGGACATCTACAACAGCCGTGTCCACAAGGGAGAGAGCATACGTGTGTTCCCGCTGAGCAACTGGACGGAACTGGACATCTGGCAGTACATACGGCTGGAAAACATACCCATCGTACCTCTTTACTACGCCAAGGAACGTCCCTGCGTGGAGATTGACGGCAACCTCATCATGGCGGATGATGACCGTCTGCCCAAGGAACTGGTGCCCAAGATTCAGAACCGCATGGTGCGTTTCCGTACCCTCGGATGCTGGCCCCTCACGGGAGCCGTGGAATCTACGGCTAGCACCATTGAGGAAATCGTGGAGGAGATGATGACGACAACCAAGAGTGAACGTACCACGCGCGTCATCGACTTCGACCAGGAGGCCAGCATGGAACAGAAGAAGAGAGAGGGATATTTCTAAGATAACAATAATTTTGCACACCTACTTATGGCAGAAAATATAGATATCAAGGCATTCCTGGATGCCGACGAGAAAAAGGACTTGCTGCGTCTGCTCACTGCGGGCAGCGTAGATGACGGAAAGTCAACCTTGATAGGTCGTTTGCTTTTCGACAGTAAGAAACTCTATGAGGACCAGCTCACTGCGCTGGAGAAGGACTCCAAGAGAGTGGGAAATGCCGGCGCGGGAGAGATTGACTATGCACTCCTGCTGGACGGACTGAAGGCTGAGCGCGAGGAGGGTATCACCATCGACGTGGCCTACCGCTATTTCTCTACCAACCAGCGTAAGTTCATCATTGCCGACACTCCGGGACATGAGCAATACACGCGCAACATGATTACGGGGGGCTCCACGGCCAACCTGGCCATCATCCTCGTGGATTGCCGCACGGGGGTCATCACACAGACTCGACGCCACACCTTCCTGGTGTCTCTTCTGGGTATCAAGCACATAGTGTTGGCCGTCAACAAGATGGACCTCATCGACTTTGACAAGGCTACGTTCGACAAGATTGCCTCTGAATACACAGCCCTGGCCCACAAACTGGACATCGAGGACGTGGTGTGCTTCCCGCTGAGTGCCAAGGATGGCGACAACGTGGTGGAGAAGAGTGAACGCACGCCCTGGTACGAGGGACCGGCCTTGCTCGACTATCTGGAGAATGTGCCCATACACCGCGACCGCAATATGACGGATTTCCGCTACCCCGTGCAGTATGTACTGCGTCCTAACCTGGACTTCCGCGGCTTCTGCGGAAAGATTGCCAGTGGCGTCATCCGCAAGGGGGACGAGGTCATGGCTCTGCCTTCCATGAAGAAGAGCCACGTGAAGAGCATCGTCACCTACGAAGGGGAACTGGACAAGGCTTTCTGTCCCCAGTGTGTCACCCTCACCCTGGAGGACGAGATTGACATCAGCCGCGGTGAGATGATTGTACGTCCCGACAACCTGCCGCACATTGGACGGCGTTTCGAGACGATGCTGGTATGGATGGACGAGGAACCTCTCGACCGGGGAAAGCAGTTCTTCCTGAAGCACAATACGAACACGACCCGCGCCACGCTGGATGCCATCGACTATCAGGTGGATGTCAATACGCTGGAGAAGCGCGAGGCGGATGGTTTCAAGCTCAACGAGATTGGTCGTGTGCAGATTACAACGGCCAAGACACTCTTCTTCGACCCTTACCAGAAGAACCGCGCCACGGGTGCCTTCATCCTCATCGACCCCATCACCAACAACACGTCGGCAGTGGGTATGATTATCCGTCCGCTGGAGGAGAACGATATCAACCGCATACAGCTGCCTACACTCAACCTGCCCAAACTGGGTATAGAACCTCAGCACTACGAGGCCATTGAGAAGGCTGTCAAGGAACTGAACCGCCAGGGCATCGAGGTCGAAGTCATCAAGGAGTGAAGCGATGGGACTGATAGAATTTTCCAAACTGCCTGTCAACACCCTGGTGGGGGCTGACTGGAAGACTTTCAAGGAACTGACCCGGGGCCAGCATGTGGCCAAGGAGAAGAGGGGCAAGTTCCTGCTGACAAAGTGTGTGTGCCGCCTGCTGAGTACGCTGAGCGGTCTCCAGGACCGCAAGTACCGCAAGCAGTTGGCACAGGAGCCGCTGGCGCATGACCCTGTGTTCATCCTGGGCCACTGGCGCAGTGGCACGACGTTCGTACACAACATCTTTGCGCAGGATCCGCGTTTCGGCTTTACCACAACTTATCAGACGGTGTTCCCTCACTACATGATGGCCATGCAGTGGCTTTTCAAACCCGTCATGGGATGGCTCATGCCTTCACATCGTCCTACGGACCACATGGAACTGGCACCTGACCTGCCCCAGGAGGAGGAGTTCGCCCTGCAGAATACCTGCCCGTACAGTTATTACAACTTCTGGTTCTATCCCGAACGCATGCAGGAGTATTGTGACCGATACCTCACCATGAAGTCAGCCACAAAGGAGGAAATCCGTGACTTCCAGGATAAGTTCATGAGACTGGTGAAGATCAGCATCTGGAACTCCCGACGCGGGGTCAAGGATGCTCAGTACCTCTCCAAGAATCCGCCCCACACGGGTAAGGTGAAGACGCTCGTCGAGATGTTTCCCAATGCCAAGTTCATCTATCTCATGCGCAATCCCTATACGGTCTTCGAGAGTTCGCGTTCCTTCTTCAACAACACCATTGCTCCGCTTGAACTGCACAGCATCACACCCGAGGCGATGGAGCAGAATATCCTGCGTAACTACGTGGAACTCTACGATGCGTACCAGGAGCAGAAGAAGTATATCCCTGAGGGAAACCTCTTTGAGGTGAAGTTTGAGGAGTTCGAGAAGGATGCTTACGGCATCACGGAACGTATCTACAAGGAACTCAACATACCTGGATGGGAAGAGGCTCGTCCTGCCATACAGGCTTACGTGGAGAAGAAGAAGGGATACAAGAAGAACAAGTACGAATACAAGCCGCGCACGGTACAACTCGTCAATGAGCACTGGATGAAGGTACTCCAAGACTGGGACTACGAGGTCCTCACACCGGTTTCGAAGTCACAGGAATGAGGTTGCCCCTTGGGTAGCATCCTGCCAACGCGCATTACTGATAAAGCCCCCTGCGGATAAATTCCTGCACGGGGGCTTTTTTATGAAAAAACAAACTGTATCAAAGCTTGTGTATGGCCTTCATCAGCGTCTCGCCCATGCCGATGGTGTAACCTTCGGACGTGAAGACCACGCGATTGAAGGTGTCGGCAATCTTGATGACCGGGAGCGTGCCGGGCATCTCGGCTGCCATCTGTCCTTCAGAATCGACACCGAACACGATGTTGCTTGGCAATTCCGGGAAATCAGAGAACCTGAAAAGGTCGGCCTCCAACTGGTTGCGGAAGACCAGCACAATCTTTCTGCCCCATTTCTCCAGTTCGTCCTTATAGAGGGCTATGTCACGAAGCACGTGGTTGGTCGGTTCGTGGTTGGGAGCAATGAGGCCGATGATGAAGTAGCCGCGTCCTGTGGTGGAGAGAATGGACCTGACAACTCCGTCGCTGTCCTTGTAGCGGTTCTCGCTGTTGAACGCACCAATGACCTGGAGCGACTCGCTGTCACTGCGCATCACGAGCGGAACGACCGTCTCCTGACCTTCCTTCACGGGGAAGACCTCGATGTGGGCCAGGACACTGCCATTGGCCATGCGGGTGCCCGACACAAGCATGTAGTCACCGGCATCGACCTTCGACCCCTTCTTCAGCAGGCTCTCGTAGGTGTCGCTCTCTTCATAGTTCATGAGTTCTGGCCTGCCATGCTTGATGGCCGAAAGCGAGAAGTGGGAATAGTACTTCGGGTTGGCAAGGAACTTGCCCGGCGTGTAGGTGGCCCTGAGCAGGCCTTGTCCGGCCGACGTGCCCTGAGCCTTGGCCTCCGAACCAAACTGCACGTCAACCCACTGGCCTTTGCTGTCGGCATACTGCACCTTGTAGGTGACAGGGTCGATGCGAGCAGGTAGGCCGAGTGTGCGGCAAACAGCCACGAAGAAGATGTTGCGGGAGAAGGCATCGGTCTGGCGGTTCTTCCAGACACCCGTGGGCAACATCCTGAGATGCTGAGGATTATGTTCCGTGTCAATCTTGATGTTTTTGTCAATCCATGTGACAAAGGTATTGACATCCGTTGTCCAACGCTCCTTCTGCTCTCTGGTCAGCACCTCATTGAAGAAAGTGCGATAGGGGAGTACCATCTCGTTGGCCACGCGAGGGTTCAATACATAATTATTATATAGGTCGGCAGGCAATGCCGTGTTGGCTGGCGTATGGTCATACACCTCCCTGAGCGTAGCGGCCGAGATGTCGCGGAGGTCCTTGTCGGAAATCACACTGAGCAGGCTGCGGGCACGTTCCTTGTCTTTTGCCCATGACAGGAACCTGCGTATCTCAGCATGGTTGCCACGCGTCTTGACCATGAGCGGAGAGCTTGTGTCGAACGTGGCGACATAGGCATTGCGCAAAGAATCCTCGTAGGCCAGGCGCGCCGCATTGGCGGCCTTCTGTGCTTCGGTCAAGTCCGGCACGGTGTTGCGCTCTACGGGAGGCACAATCTCCATGTCGAGCGAATAAGCCTCCCCAGGCTTTCTGTCGAGCACGAGTGTCGCCGTGTCACCCTTGGCCGCCGTGCATTGGGTGAAGCCGTAGGCATTGCCCTTATACCCCCACGCCAGGAGGTCGCCGAGCCCCGCTTCGAGCGAAGTGACCCCTTCGGCATTGGTCATTTTGGTCGATACGGTGTAGAACTCCGCATAGTTATAGACCTTAAACTCTACCGTGGCGTTATCCACCGCCTTGCCATCTGCATCAACGACCTTGACGAAGGCCTTACGTACAGGGGCATAATGTGTGGTGACGTTGATTTCGGTGTAACAGGCCGTCTTCGAGATAATCTCTTCGGGGCCGTCATAATCGCCAAAAGCCTTGGTGTGCATGAGGATGCCGCGTGAAGCAGGCGCATTGAACCATCCGAGGTTGAGCACCGCCTCCGGTTCGCAGGCACCGAGGAAATACCACTTGCCATCTGCCCAAGCCTCCACCCACGCATGGTTGTCGTCGGTGTGTGCCCAACGGGGGGTATAGACCTGACGGGCAGGAATGCCCACCGAGCGGAGGGCAGCCACGGTGAAAGTCGATTCCTCGCCGCAACGGCCATAGGCGGTCTTGACAGAAGCCAGCGGCGCACTGGTGCGTGAGTCACTGGGCGTGTAGGTCACCTTCTCATGGCACCAGTGGTTGACCTCAAGGATGGCATCTTTCATCGAGAGGTTCTTCACGCGGTCCTTCAGTTCGGCATAGAACACCATGCGGCTCTCGTCCATGTTCTCGTTGTTCACGCGGACAGGCAGCACGAAGTGCAGGAACTCACGTTCGGGGACGGTCTTGCCCCAAGGCATCTCCTCACGCGCCAGGAACGACGAGGCCACATTGCGCTGATAGAAGGCCGTGTCATAATCCACCTGGTCAGGCAGCGGCATGTACTTATACAGGAAATCCAGTGCCTGGTCCTGGGTCAGTCCTTCAGGAGCAGGGCTACAAGCCACATGGCAAAGCAAGGCGAGTGCTGTGGCTACAACAGAAAGCGTCTTTTTCATACTTTCTTCCGATTGATTTTTTCAACTATCTCCTTGACGATGAGGCTGTCGGTTTCGAGCCGTCCGAAAACTCTCTGCGAGCGGGCAGAGGCATGGATTTCCGCCGCACCCGTTGCATCGAGGATGCATGCAGCATTCCTGGGGTTCACGCCACTTCCCGGCATGATGATCAGTCGTTCGCCGACCTGCTCAACAAGCCTTCTGAGCAGGTCGATGCCTTGTTCGGCTGTCGGCTGCTGTCCCGAAGTGAGCAACCTGTGGCAACCCAAAGCGACAACCTGCTTGACGGCTTCCTGTGGGTTACGGCACACGTCGAAGGCACGGTGGAAGGTGATGCTCATCCCCTTGGCCGCCTCGACAAGTCGCCGGCATGTGGCGAGGTCGATGTCTCCCTCCTGGGTCAAGGCACCTATCACCACGCCGTCAACGCCAAGTTCGCGGCACAGGCGGATGTCCTCCTCCATGCAGCGTATCTCCTCTTCGGTATAGACAAAGTCGCCGCAGCGCGGACGAATCAGCACGTTGACCTTCAACCCTTCAAGGCTCCTGGCATAGCGTATCATGCCGGCAGAAGGCGTGAGGCCGTCTTCGCTCAGCGCGCTGCACAGTTCCACGCGGTACGCTCCACCCTCGTAAGCAGCCTTGATGCTCTCTATGCTTCCTGCACAGACTTCAAGTTTTCTCATTTTGTAATCAGTTTTACGATATAGTCAGTACCAGAAGGTTTCTCGTCAAAGGTGAGTGTGATGCCCGTCTTCGTCTGCCTGAATTTCACGGCTTGGCCATTCAGTACGCAGGCCGATTTCACCTTGCACGAGAGTGGCAGTTCAAGGGCGTGGCTGTCGAGGTCGAGGATGTGGAGGTAGAGGGCATTGCCCTTGCGCGTGGTCACGCCCCAGGACTGTTCCTCCAGGTCGCCCGCCGTAGTGCCATAGATGCTCTCACCGTTGGCACGGAGCCATTCGCCCATGTCCTTCAGTCGTTCCAGGGCCGTTGCCGGCAGTTCGCCGTTGGGCTGAGGACCGATGTTGAGCAGCAGGTTGGCACCCTTGCCCGATGTGCGTACGAGCAGACGGATAAGTTCATCGCTCGATTTGTAGTTCTGGTCGATGATTTTATATCCCCACATCCCGTTCATCGTCTGGCAAGTTTCGAGAGGCAGACGGCTGATGGCCTGACCCGAGAGTCCTGCCGTGTTCTGTCCCGGCACGTCGCGCTCGAAAATCTGGATGTCCTCGCCGGGGTGAACCTCCACATGGTGGTTGTTGCCCACGAGACAGCTTGGCTGAAGCCTGTGGATAAGTTCGTATTGAGGTCCTAACTGCCAGTCGAAAGGCACGGCATCTTCGACATGATCCCAGAAGCCGTCGAACCATATAGCACCGACCTTGCCATAGTTGGTGAGCAATTCGGTGAGCTGATCGTTCATGAACTTATAATACGATGGCCAGTCAGCCTTCGAGGCATCGCGGTGTGTGCCATGTCCGGTGCGTCCCTGCGGATAGTCCTCACGACGCCAGTCAAGATGCGAGTAGTAGAGGTTGAGCGTCACACCTTGCTTCTGACATTCGTCGGCAAGCATCTTCAGTACATCCTTCTTGTAAGGAGTGGCATCGACGATGTTGAAATCCGATTGCTCAGTGTCCCACATCGAGAAGCTGTCGTGATGGCGGGTTGTGAATGTGATGTATTTGGCACCCGAGTCCTTGATGGCTTTCACCCATGCCTCTGCATCGAAGTTGGCAGGATAGAAAGCCGAAGCGGCCTTCTCATATTCACGCCAGTCAATGTTGGCATTGTGCATGTACCACTCTCCCTGAGCGAACATACTGTATATGCCCCAGTGGAGGAAGATGCCAAACTTCATGTCAGAGAACTCTTTCCTGGCTTGCAGGTTTTCGGGGGTCGGTACATAGTCCTGTGCAAAGCCATTGAGGCCCAGGAGGGAAACTGCCAATGTGGCAAATATTTTTTTCAGTTTATAGGTCATTGTTGTTGAGAGTTTAGAGTTTAGAGTTCACCACATCCACCACATGACTGCCAGCCCCTATGAGGTCGGGGCGTTCGGAAATGCACTTCTGATAGTCGATGAAGTGGGCGAAGGTCTCCTCGCTCATGCGGTTGAGACGCGTACGCATGTAGTCAGCGGCCCCGTCGGGCGAGAAGATGGTGACACGCTGTAGTCCTGCCTCCCTGTTCAGGCGGTCAATGTCCTCCAGACGCACGTAGTCATAGAGTTCGCCTTCCTGGACACGTACGTGGAAGTCACTATCCACTATGCCCCTCTTCAGGAAGTCTCCAATGCGCTCCTCGTCAAAGCAATAGGAGAGGATGCTGTATTCGTTCATCAGGTAGGCCACGAAGATGAGTCCACCGGGTTTCGTTACGCGCCGAGCCTCGTTGAGTGCCTTCAGTTTCTCTGCGTCACTGATGAGGTGATACAGCGGTCCGAGCAGCAGGGTGACGTCTGCCATGCCATCGGGCAGGAAGGGCATGTCCCTGGCATCCCCCTGCACCACGTCGGCTGTAGGCTCTCGCTTTAGGAACACCTCGATGTTGCGCCGCACGAGTTCTACGGCCTTCACCCTGTACCCCTCTGCCATGAGAGCCGAGGTGTAACGTCCCGTTCCGGCCCCGATGTCCAGTATCATGTCTCCGGGCCTGAGGAAGCGATGCAGATGGTGCAGGGTCGTCTCGAACTCCACCTGCCCATGCCTGCGCAAAAGCCGCAGATCCTCAGGATGCTTGTTGTAATGCTTTTCTATTTCGTCCATTGTTTGGATGATTTTACGTTGTGAGTATTGTTTTAGGTGGGTTATATAAATTCGCGTTGTCAGATTTTGGAATTATTTTCGAGATCCACCGACTTTTGACGACGGTCAAAAGTAGACGAGCGAGAGGAGAGCCGAGCTTGCTCGAGCTATCCCGAGCGAGGAGGAGGAAGGCGTAGCCAAATTGTAAGTTGAAGAGGGAGCGTAGCGAGCTACGTGACCGAGTTAACTCGCAACTTGAGCCGAAAAGAATCCATAAGATGGCAAAACTCAAGCTATGTCTTTCGTGCGCATCAGAGGTCACCTTTTCCAACAATCTTACCATGTGGCAGTACTCCCGCGTGAGTACGCTGGTACTTCGGCCAGAGTAATCTGGTACTCTTACCGACGTACTCAAGTATGGCAGACCTAGCATACTGCAGTATCTTGTTCGGAGTACTGCTGTATGCCAGGTCGGAGTACTGGGTACTGGTTGGATTACTGTAGCATCTCAGGGCGAAGTACCGTATCAATCACACCACTTGTGATGATTAATAGTCTAAATTCTTGATGTCATTTTCTGACAATCCTGTAGCTTGCATGATGTCGGCATCACAGATGCCCATCACTTTTAATTTCATGGCTATATCTATTGCCTTAGATTTCTTACCTTCGGCAAGGCCCTCTTCACGTCCTTCGGCAAGGCCTTCAGCTCGCCCCTCTGCACGCCCCTCTGCACGCCCCTCGGCTCGACCTTCGGCTCGTCCCTGTGCACGCCCTTCGGCGAGACCTTCCATTTTGGCGGTGTCAAGCACGTCGTTTTGCACCATGATGTCATCCATGTGGGCATCATAGGCTCTGCGCTCCTTGTCGCTCATCGTCATATAGAGCAGCTTCTTGCGTGCTTCCTTCAGACCTGGCGTGGAGGTGTCATCCTTGATGCGGTTGTTCTTCAGATAGTCGAGCCATTCCTCTATCGGGGTGGTGGCCACGCTGTTGAACTCGTTCACACGGATGATGTAATACTCAGGGAATATGTCATGAGGCACGCGCATACGGAGCTCCTCTGCCTCCTTGATGTTCACCTCAAGCAGGTCATTGGTATGGACACCAGTGAAGACGGTCTTGCCATGATAGAGATAGTCGCTGCCCTTGCCGAGGTCGAAGTAGAGTATGTTTATCGAATAAACCTTCTTCACTTCGTCATATTTCTGCCCAATATCTATATGCTCGGTGATGGCTTTCGATACACCGTAGAGCATACGCTGGAGGAAATGCAACTGGCGGGTGAGTTGCACCTCTACAATGATGATTTCCCCTTTGACATTCTTTGCCTTGATATCGACGCGGTTGAACTTGTCGTTAGCACTTTCCTGGTTGCCTTCGCTTTCAAGTAGTTCCTCTATCTTCACTACCTCACCAGTCAGCACTGTGATCAGTCCTTCCAACACGGCGAAGTTGGCCTTATCGCGCAACATTCGTTTCACTGCCCAATCAAAACGTATGTACTTGTTCTGCACTTCCATAAGCGTAGGTATTTATATCTTCAGTTGCAAATGTACGAAGAAAAATGAAAACCGCCAAATGTTTAGCGCAATTTCTCTTCTTTTATTATCCTCGGGAATGACATGGCAACAGTGTTGCACAAAGCCCGTCATTATGTCATGAATGGCATCCACCCATTTCGGGGCATCGCATCTGGTAGCAGTTTGTTTCGTGCAGGACGAAACCCAGACTTTGGTAGAGGCGGTTGGCGGCCACACGGGAGGGACGGCTGGTGAGGTGGAGTTTGTGGCAACCCAGACGGGTAGCTTCCTGCAGGAGATGCTCCATGAGAAGGCGACCATAGCCCTTGCCACGGCATGCAGAAGATACCACGACGGACTCCACGCCACCCAGAGTACCCTCCGGTGTGTGCGAGACGCAGAGGGTGGCACAGGCCACGATATGCCCCGACTCGCGGAGGATAAAAAGGTGCGAGTTGCCGTCCTCAATCACGGCACGGAGTTGCGATTCAGTACAGGTGCCGCGAGAAGAGAGTTCGTGCATCAGTGCCTCCAGGTCCTGGAGGTCCGCAGGGGAATATTCGTTCAGTTCGGTAATCATCTTTATGAATTGATAACTGATAGTTGATAATTGACAACGGTCAAGGTTAAGGTTAACGTCAAGGCTACCTATACGTCATGTCCCACTTTTCATCCACGCTGTGGCAACGTTCGAACCCCAGGTATAGGGGTACGATGCGGCCTATGTTGGAGGAATAGGTACCGATGAAACAGGAGGCGTGGATGAGCATGTCCATGTCGAAGAGCATGTTCAGCATGTCCTCCCTCACGTCCTCGACACTCTTCGCATTGAAGGTCTTCTCGTCGAAACCCTTTTGATGGCTGAATGTGTTGTAGTAAAGCTGTACCTGTTTGTCAGAGAGACGCGCCTGGAAATAGGAGAGGATGCTCACGTCGTCAGTAGCAATGTAGATGTGGCGGCTGACATCGAGATGGGCGAGGATATGTTGTACGTAGGTGTCGAGGGCCAGGTCCTGCATCTCGCCCGAGGTTATCTTGTCGCCCCGGCGTACATGCACAGCCATGTAGGGTCCTTCCAGTCCCACTGCATGCCTTCGTTCGCGGATGGCTTCGGCCACCTCGTCGTTGTAGCGGTAGAAGGAGCGGAAGGAGGCCGAGAGTTCACGGGCCAGTGCCTCACGCGAAAAAGGGGAGAGGAAGGTGGGGGAGGTCATCCTGTGATAGACCTCCTTGCTGAGGAGCGTGCCGTGATGGAAGAGGCCATAGAGGTGATTGAGGGTGGTCTGGCTCCAGTAACGCCAGAACTCCTGCGGATTGTAATAGACCTTGCCCACCCAGGGGCGTTCCAGCGTGAAAATCTTGTCCTGTGCCGTCCACAGACTCTGGTTTTCTGGAAAGAAAGGCTGGAAATAGTCTGTGAGCCCATGCTGCAACCTGGCGTTCCACCTGCGCGTGTTGACCACAAGGCGGTAGCCATTGAGGCGCGCATAGCAGTAGGCCAGGGCCAGGTTGGAGAGTTCGCTATAAAGCCCACGTCCTGTCAGGCAATACACTATCTGCTTCATAGCACGCCCCCGTTTTTATGTTGACTCTGCTCCAGTCCTGCAAGACCCATGTCAAGGAGCGTGCAGGCATGTCCAAATCCCTCCTGATACCCCTCGCAGTCCAGTACGCAGCAGGAAGGCATCTGCAGTTGCCATTCCACCATGGGGTGGTGCATCATGAGGTCACAGTAGAGCTGTCCCTGAGAGAGGAACCTGGGCAGCTGAATCTCGCGAACCAGGGTGAAGTCTCCCGCAGGCAGCGTGACGATGTTTCCCTTGTAATGCCCCTCGGCAAAGGTGGCTAAGGGCAGGCCATCCTTGGTGCGGAGCACGAGCATGAGGTCTGTCTTGAGTTCCTCAGCCGTATGCCCCTCGATACGCACCTCCAGCGTGTGACGGGCAGCCTGCAACGTGCTGTAGTTATCCTCCGTACCGTTGATGAGCACACGCTTGAGCGTGAGGGAGGACTTCCTCTGACGAACCGCCTCAATAATCTTACCCTCAGACACTTGTGCTCCTGTATTGAGGTAATACTGAAGACTCTCGTCGATGTCCCCTCGGAAGGCCAGTTGACCGTTCTGCAACACCACTCCCTTGGTACACAGACTTTTCACGGCCGCCATGTTGTGACTCACGAAGAGCACCGTACGCCCCTCGCCCCGGCTCACGTCCTGCATCTTGCCGATGGCCTTCTTCTG
>CALZGT010000013.1 GCA_945787235.1 uncultured Prevotellaceae bacterium | reverse complement strand
ACTTCAACGGCTGGTGGGACAATGCCGCCAGTGAACTGCTCTCGTTGGCCATGTATTGCTGCCTCATCATCTACCTCGTCAAGGCATCGATGAAGGCAAGGAGGTAAGAAAAAGCATCAGCGGATTTCCCGCTGATGCTTTTTTAGTCTATAAATTCGCTTTATAAGGGGATACCTTTACTTACCTACCACGATGCGGTAGAGGTTGCATCCGATGAAATTGCCTGCCACGATGCTGAGGTAGAAGAGGAGCACCTCCAGTGCATGGGCGGTGAGGTAGTCGAGGGGTACACAGAGGTAATAGAATCCGTCGGCTACACAGTGGGGGAAACCGCACACGATGAAGAGGGGTACGCCAAAAATCAGGGGAAGAAACTTGTCCTGACGGGCAAATTGCACGGAGGTGGTCATGATGAAACCGCAGCCGATGCTCAGCACGCCGCCACGCAGGGGACCGAGGGCGAGCCTGCCTTCCAGGATGCCCTGTGCCGTGTCTTGCAAGGGAAGGGGACTGCAACGCACCATGAGTCCCATCAGGGCGCAACCCACGAGGTTGAAGAAGAGGATAACGAAAAGGGTACCCATCTCACCCTTGCGGATGAACCCGGCCGTGCCGGTGTAGAGCTTGAGGGAATAGTGAACCACGGTGGCCAGTCCAAAGGCAAAGAGGATGGCACCTACGATGTCCTTGCCTGAGGCAAGGTAACCGAAGCCGGCCACGCCGATGGCGATGCCGGACATGATGGAAGAACGGATGATTTGGGTCATGTGTATTAGGTTTGTAGTTTAAGGCAGGGGCTGAAAACTCGTTTTTTGATTCATGAGAGGTCGGGACGGCGGCAGTTTTCCATGGCATGCCAGAGGCTGTACCTTGCCTCAGGATTGAGGGCCTCCAGGCGTTGGAAGATGTCGCTCATGTCCTTCCGTCGCGTGGCCTCTTCATAGGGGCATGGGGTCTTCTGCTGCTCGAAACCCTGCTGTCGGGCTACCTCTGCTATCCAGGACTCCTGGACGAGACAGAGGGGACGGATGAGTTGCAGGGGATAGTGTTCCATGGACATCTTGGGACGGATGGTGCCGGCATGGCCCTCGAAGGTGAGGTTCATGAGCCAGGTCGTCAGGATGTCATCCTGGTGATGACCGAAGGCTACCTTGTTGAAACCATGTTCCGTGGCAAAGGTGAAGAGGAGTTTGCGGCGGTGCCAGGCACAGAGGAAGCAGCGTGGCTTGCGTGTGTCGGCCCGTTCCTCGAAGCGACCGTGCAGCAGGTGAAGCCTGATACCCAGTTCTCGACAGAACTGCTCAAGGTAAATGCGGGAGGTCTCGTAGGGGATGTTGTCCATGATGACATGGGCGGCCTCCACGGTGATGTGGGGCCTCAGCAGGCGGCTGCGCTGTGCCATGAGGCGGCAAAGCTCCAGTGAGTCCTTGCCGCCGCTCAGCGCCAGAAGGATATGGTCGCCGTCCTCCAGCAACTCATAATCCACACACGCCTTATTGAATTTCCTACGTATCTTTTCCTCGTACATACTGGCTGCAAAGTTAGAAAAAAAAAGTGAAAGAAGAAACGTATGAGGGAAAAATCACAATGAATAGAAAAAAAAGAGGGTTCAAGGCAGGGGCAAAGCATATACTGACTGCATGAAAAGCCGTTAACTAACGGCTTGGGAACTCGCCAACTAGCGGCTTGGTAATCAAAGGAAGAGTAAATAGCATTCAGTGGCCTGGAAAGTATAGCTTAGAAAAACGAAGAAAGGGGATTAATTTCGCCTTCAACAGGCAGCATAATCACAAAAATCACAGAAAAACGAAAAAAAGTAGGGAAAATATTTGGTGGAACGAAAAAAATGCCGTACCTTTGCAACCGCAAACGAGGAACTGGTGCCTTGGATGAGTGGCTTAGTCAACGGTCTGCAAAACCGTCTACGGCGGTTCGAATCCGCCAGGCACCTCCAAAGTTGACAAGAAAAGCCCGTGTTTAAGGTGACTTAAACACGGGCTTTCTGCTTTTGAATCCAATAATCACGAGAAACCGCATAATCACGAAAACCACATACGATGAAAAAGAATCTGCTACTGACCACCCTGGCAAGCCTCTGCCTCACGGCGCAGGCTCAGAAGACAAGCTGTGCCTCCTTCATGCGCACCACGCCACAGGCCGACGTGGTGGTACCCTACAAATATGACGCACCAGGCATAAAGACTCCCCTGGAATGGGGGCTGGACCTGGCCTGGCTCGACGAAGCCAACGTGCGGACGGGAGTCTTCTACGCTGGACGGGAGCTGATAGACATCGTGCGACTCTCCTTCCAACCCACGCACAGCGTGGAGAACGGAACGTTCCACAGTGAGCAGACCAAGGACCTGAATCGACGCATCGACATCGTGAAAAAGTGGTGCAAGGAGGGCGTGGGCTACAATATCAACTGCGACCACAAGTCCATGGACAAGTGGTATGACAGCGGTACCTACAGTACGCCGGAACGCGCCAAGCGCTGGGCCAAACTCATCGACATGACGGCCGACTACTACAAGGCACATGGGCTGACCCACCTGGTAAGCCTCAGTCCGCTCAACGAACCAGACTATGACTATCACGAACTGCCCAACCCACTCCACCGCAAGGCGGACTTCAGGGAGATATGCCGACTGCTTAAGGAGGACGAGGCTTACAAGGAGAAATACAAAGACGTGCGCATCTGCGGTGGCAACACGCTGAACGACGACAAGGCTTACGAATGGTGGAACTACCTGAAGGACTACCTCGACGAGGGCAACACCCACCAACTGGCAGGCAGCTTCGACAACTATGCCTCCTTCTACGAGACCATCCTGGCCAACGGCATGCATGCCACCAACGATGAACTCCACAACGTGATGGAGGCAATGGTGGGGGCAGAATATGGGTTGCAGACGGGCATCTGGTGGGGCACGTGCGAGAAGACACGCAGCGACTTCATGAAAGCCACCTGGCAGGGAAATCCCGGAGAACGTCTGGGCTACGGGGAACATAGGAAGAACTGGACAGCAGCCTCGGTGTATCGCCATGCCGACGGCAGGGTACAGGCTTTCGGCGGCACAAGCGAGAGGCAGGCCGTCAGCACGTCCTACAACTTCGTGGCTACCGACAGGCCCGTCTGGTACAACGGACAGCGAGGTTGCGAGTACCGTATGGACATACAAGGGGGAACGGGCTACCAGCAGGGACAGACAAACTACGAGAACGTCATCGACATACAGGCGGGCGATGATGTGATGCCGCTGCTCACGGAAGGTACCTACAAAATCGTGAATGCCAAGACAGGCAAGGTACTGGGATTCACTTCCAACCCAGGGACGGGCTGGGCCGCCCTCAAGCAGCAGTCCAACGCACTGGCCAACCCCGGCTGGCAGCAGTGGCAGCTACGTCATGTAGAGAGCGGTGACAGGGCTTACTGGATCCTGCAACTCAACACCAGTGGCACCCCCCTGTACATAGACATACTCAACTGGAGCCTGGAGGACGGGGCCGAGGTGGGCACATACCCTGGAGGACTGGGCACCAACGAGCAGTGGTATCTGGAGTATGCGGGGCAGAACACTTTCTACATCCGTTCCCGTTACAACACGAAGTGCCTGGAGGTGCCCAAGGGTTCCTCCAGCATCGGGACTGCGGTGAAGATGGCTACGGTAAGCGGAGAGGAATATCAGAAATGGAAGTTCCTGCCCGTCAACGCAAAACCCGACACGCGCAAGCCGGGTGCTCCGGCTGCACTGAAGGCCACGGCCCACAACGCCAGCGTGGAACTGACATGGACAGCTCCTACGGACAGAGATGTCAGGAGTTATACGGTGCTGCGCAGCAAGGATGGGGAGACGTTTGCCACCCTGGCCAACGGCATCGCCACCACGCAGTTTACGGACAACGAAGCACAGGACGGCATCACCTATTATTATAAGGTATATACGGAAGACCTGAGTCTGAACCGCAGCGACATGAGCGAGACGGTCTCGGCCGCCTCGACGATGGACAAGGGCGAACTGCTACGTCTGTCCTTGCAGGACCAGACGCTGGCAGACCTGACAGAGAACGCCAACCATGCCGCGCTCTGCGGTGACACGCTGTTCTCGACATACAAGGAGGTGGCGTGCCTGACCCTCGACGGCAGCACGCACTACCTGCAGCTCCCCTACTCCATTGCCAACCATGAGGCTCTGTCCATCTCCATGTGGGTTCACTATGGGGGCGGCAACAACTGGGCCCGCCTCTTTGACTTCGGCAACGGTACGGATCAGTACATGTTCCTCACTGCCAACAGCGGCAGCGGACTACAGTTTGCCATCAAGAACGGGGGCGAGGAGCAGCTGGTGAAGCCCGAAACGGCACGCCGCCTGCCCACCACGAAATGGAGCCACGTGGTCTTTACCCTCGACAACGGTACGGGCATCCTCTACCTCAACGGTGAGGAGATAGCACGCAACGAGCACCTGACCATCAAGCCGACAGACTTCAATCCCGTACTCAACTACATAGGACGCAGTCAGTACCCTGCCGACCCTCTCTTCAAGGGACACCTGCGTCAGGTGGTCATCAGCAATTATGCCCTGACACCAGAAGAGGTGAAGAACGAGGCCACGGCCATCAAAGACATACGCTGCGAGGATGCCGCTGATTGTGACAACTCCCATAATGCCTACCTGCTGAACGGCATACGGGCCACGGACAAGACCCAGGGCATCGTGATACAGGGCGGAAGAAAGATGAAGATAAGTCGCTAAGCCTTCACGGCTTCAGCAAGCTTCGCAAACGGAAATACAGCCACTCCTGCAAAAGGAAGTGGTTGTATTTTTTGTACCATCGGAACCCGAATGCCGTGGCATAGCGGCAGGAGAAGGTGGCATAGAGGGAACGGAGTTTCCTGCGAGCCCACTGCTTTTCCTCCGGACTGAGTTCATGACGGTGGAGGTAAAGGTACCAATGCTTATCGACATACTGCATCCAGCGATACGACTCATAGAACCGGATGTCATCTTCTGTGACGGCAGACCCAGCCGCCAGTTCCTGCTGTAGGAGTCGCGACATGCTGAGGTTGGCATCCAGGTACCCGAAATGACCTGTCCCCACGGCGTGGGAAATGGAGTCTTCGCGCTTGCGGTAATGGTACTCACCGGAACAGAGGTGTACCTCGCGGGCATGAAGATAGTGGATGCGGGTGGTGTTGTCATCGCTGTGCAGATGACAGGAATCATCGTAGGGGTACTGGAGATGCAAGGCACGACGCACCAGATAAAGACCGTGAAGGCTCCAGTCCAGGGACAGACGGAAAGCCTCGCTTCCGCTGAATACATCACCGGGACGGGCATTCAGCGGATAGGGCGTGCAGCGGTCAGGGTACTCCTCAATAAGGTTGAGGAGCACACAATCAGCCCGAGGATGAGCACAGAAGACACTGACGGCCTGTGCCAGGGCATCAGGAGAAAGCCAGTCGTCAGCATCGAGCATCATGACATATTCCCCTCGGGAAGCGGCCAGGGCGGTGTTGCGAGCCTTGGCAGGCCCTTGGTTACCGTAGCCACTGAAGACACGGATGCGTGCATCGCGGGTTGCGTATGTCCGCAGAATCGCGAGACTGTCATCCTGACTGTCATCATCCACACAGAGCAGTTCCCAGTCGGGAAGCGTCTGCTGAAGTACGCTTTCTATGGCCTCGGGCAGATAGGGTGCGGCATTATAGACCGCCATGAGAACAGATACCATGGCTTCAGCAGCAATCACACGAAGAATTATGGCCGAACTTACGGAGGATGCGTGCCGCGAAATGGGAATGGCGGGACAGGAAACGCCACATCAGGTAACAGGAGAGGGCCAGGGCCAGAAGTCCGAAACCGTACTTGTACCAGCGCATGCCACCCACCAGACAGAAGGGAACAGTAAGGCTGAGGCACACGAGGTCAAAGAAGATGAGTCCCAGGGTTCGGCGCTCGAAACGGAAATGGAAACAGGCGGCATAAGTGCCGCATATCATCACGAGGTCAAAGAGGCCTGCCGCAGTAAGGGCCAGACCCGTACCGACAAGACCGCCGCACGGGATGCCGTCGAAGGAGAAAGACAGGTACTCTCCGCCCAGGGTATAACCGAAATAGACGAAGGTGGCAAAGGCAGCATCGTAGAGGAACTCCATGCACAGGTAAAGCATGCTCCTACCCTTGGCCAGAGGAAGGTAGGCCACAGGAAGGGTGATGGCTTTGAAGAACATATAATAGACCGAACACACAGCCATGGGAGCAATGGCTATGAACTCGCTGGAGTAAAGGAGGTGGATGAGACGGGGCATGAAGAGGGCCATGAGGATGAGCAAGGGAGTCATGAGCAGAACGCAGACGTCAATCTGCTGGTTGACGATGACATTGCTCTTCTGCACATCCTGGTGGGTAGCGGAAAGACGTGGAAAGTAGTCGGCCTCGACAGCCACGAAGACCATACCGGCATAGCCTACCATAAGGCCGTAACCCGCCTTGTAAAGTCCTATCTCGCCGGCACCTTCCAGAAAGCCGAGCACCACGAAGGAACTGACAGCCCCGACAATGCCGGCCAGCATATAGGGAATGCCCAGACGGATGAGACCCAAGCCGTCACGGATGACACGGAGGTCAAAGGGACGGATGCGCCAGCGGTAGAACCGGGTGGAGAAGTACAGGTGGATGAGGGCCAGAGACCAAGAGGAGAGGATGAGGGCCAGCACGATGCCGCGGTAACCCAGAAAATAGTAGAGGGGGATAGTGCAGAACAGGGTGGAAACAGCTCCCAAGACCTCGATGAGGGAGAGAATCTTCAGTTTGCGTATGCCCTTCAGCAGGGAACATTCGGAGGCCTCGATGGGCAGGGCAAAGACCATGAGACCGAGGAGTACGGCATCGAAACGGTGGTACTGCACGTGGGTGACAATCTCGCTGTCAGGCAATACCCCGAAACACGCTGAGAAGAACCAGGAGATACCCCCGAAGGCGGCAGAGAGCCACACGGGGAGGGTGACACAGAGCAGGGCACCCACCAACGCGGCCCAGAAACTCCAGGTACGTATCACGCAGACATAGTCGCGCACGGCCTGGTCATCATCCTTTTCATACAACTCACTGATGTTGCGGACGGAGGAGAACTGCAGACCGAAGTTGGAGAGCGAATTGACCAGTTCGGCTATGCTCAGGTTGATGGCATTGAGTCCCATGCCCACGGGGCCGAGCAGGACGGAAGCCAACTTGTTGCGGAGAACGCTGACGAGTATCTTCAATACCTGGACACCTCCGAAGATACCCGTATATTTCAAGACGTGGTCGTAGGTCGTCTTGCTGGATTTATGCTTCTTATTTTCCATAATGGCGACAAAGATACAACAAAAGTACGAAAGAAAGGGTATGAGGGAGGGAAAAAGAGGCGTTTTTTTTGCACCTTGCCAAAAAAACTGTAATTTTGCAACTCAAAAAGCGAATACTCATTTTACCAATGCAAAAAATTTATTTGATAGGGTGTGCCCTCTTCCTCCTGCTGCTGACAGGATGCAAGGAGGAAGAGAAACTGCAGCCGGAACCCGTACGCAAGGACATGACCGTGGTGGTTTATATCGCTGCGGAAAACAGTCTGTCGAGGTTCTACCATAGCGACCTGGCAGAAATGGAGAGTGTGGCTGACCAGATTCCACTGGACTGCAACTTTGTGGTCTATGTGGATTCCAGCACACTGCCTGCCATCTACCTCCTGAACGCACAGCAGGGAAAGGTGACCTACCGCACCCTAAATGAGGAGGATTCCTGCAACCCCACGACGTTCAGGAAGAACATCCGGGACATCGTGCAGGAATTTCCCGCCGAACACTACGGACTGGTGATGTGGAGCCATGGAAGCGGATGGATTCCACCTGCCAAGGCACCGGGCAAGATATCCAAAACCATTGGGGTTGACAACAACATGAACAACGAAACGAACTACGGTTCCGAACTGGAAATTCCTGATATGCGCAAGGAACTGGAAGAAATCGGGGTACACTGGGACTACATATTCTTTGATGCCTGTTTCATGCAGTGCGTGGAGACGGCCTATGAACTTCGCAGCCTCACGGACTACATCATCGCCTCTCCCGCAGAAATTCCCGTCCTGGGAGCTCCCTACGACAAGATCATGGACTGCCTCACGGAGAAGGACACTGAGTGGGCCACACACCTGCCTGAGAAATATTACGCGTACTATAAGGACAATAACGGACTGGTCATCTCAACGGTCAAGACCTCGGAACTCGACAGCTTGCTGCAGGTGACGAAGAGAGCTTTCCCCGACTTCTACGACAAGGCAGCGGGGTTCTCTTCCGAGGGCATACAGCCCTATTGTGCTTACTTGAAGTTCAGCGTATGGAAACCCGAATACTTCGACATGGGCAGTGCCATGCACCAGATGCTGTCCCCCGGGGACTACGAGGAATGGAGGGCTCAGATGGAACGTACCGTCATCACCCGCCTATCTACCCCAAGGTGGGGATCCGCCTTCAGTAACTACTTCAGTCCGACCATCGTGGACGAGGCACACAATGCCCTCATGTCCATCTTTATCCCCTACCCCAAGTATGACGCGAACACGAAATACAACACGGCTGTAAGGGAAACTTTGTGGTATAAGGATTTCACAAAATAGGGGCAGCACAGTCCACCCAGACATTCAGAAGGCGCGTAAAATCAACTTAAAAAGTCCTTTCCAATCTCCTTTTCACCGCAGATGAACAAAAATATGCAGAAAGATTTGGTCATGTCGGAAAAAAGCAGTACCTTTGCAGCCGCTGTCACGAGTTGGCAGCATATTTCAAACCTATATTAATAAAATTTTAAAGAAAGATTTATGGCAACAAAAATCAGACTGCAGCGCCACGGCCGTAAGGGCTATGCCTTCTACAGCATCGTGATCGCTGATGTAAGAGCTCCACGTGATGGACGATTTACAGAAAAGATTGGTACCTACAACCCCAACACCAATCCTGCCACTGTAGATTTGAAATTTGACCGTGCTCTGTATTGGGTAGAGTGTGGCGCACAGCCCACCGACACCGTACGCAACATCCTCTCCGGTGAGGGCGTTTACCTGATGAAGCACCTCAAGGGTGGTGTCAAGAAGGGTGCCTTTGATGAGGCTGCTGCACAGGCTAAGTTCGAGGCTTGGAAGGCTGAGCACCAGAAGGGTGTGAAGGCTGTGAGCGACAAGCTGGCCGCTGAGAAGAAGGCTACCGCAGCTGCCGCTCTCGAGGCTGAGAAGAAGGCCAACGAGGCTATCGCACAGAAGGTGGCTGAGAAGAAGGCTGCCGAGGCTGCCGCCAAGGCTGAGGCTGAGGCCGCTGCTGCCGCTGCTGAGACTCCCGCAGAGGAAACTGAAGCCTAAACAGAGTCAACAAATTCAATTCAAACAAATCTATTCAAATATTTCTTTCAAACAAGCATACGAAGGACTTCACCGTGAGGTGAGGTCCTTTCCGTTTTTGACTAAAGGTGGGTTCTATAAATTCCCACCGTCAAAATGATTAATAATTGTGGGGTGACGTTTTGCCATCTTTTGGATTCTTTTCGACTCCAATTGCAAGTTGAATCGGTCACGTAGCTCGCTACGCTCCCTCTTCAACTTGCAATTGGACCTTGAAAATAATTCCAAAATCTGACAAAGCGAATTTATAGAACCTACCAAAATTGAGAAAATAATAGCCAAATGTGAAAATTATCGGCAGGAAAGCATACTTGTTTCAATAATATTTCGTACCTTTGCAGTATGAAACTGATAGTTCTTAGCACACCGAATTTTTTTATTGAAGAGGACCAGATACTTACGGCACTCTTCGAGGAAGGATTGGATTTGCTGCACATCCGCAAACCCGATTCCGAACCCGTGCTTTCAGAGCGTTTGCTTTCACTCATTCCATCCGAATTCCATTCACGCATCGTCGTGCACAACCACTTCTACCTGAAGGAGGAATATAATTTAAGAGGTATTCACCTCAACAGAAGCACCCCTGAAGCACCGGCTGACTACCGAGGCAAGGTATCACGTACCTGCTACTCACTGGATGAACTGGCAGAAAAGAAGGGTCAGGCAGACTATTTCTTCCTCGACTCTGTCTTCGACGGCATCACCCCTCCGCAACAGAAAAGCCGCTACAGCAAGGAACAACTGGAGGATGCAGCCCGCAGGGGGCTCATAGACCGTAAAGTGATGGCCAGCGGAGGCGTATGCCTCGACAACCTGGAACGTGTCTCCCGTATGGGATTCGGAGGAGCTGTGATAAGCGGAGACCTCTGGAACCGGTTCGATGTACACAAGGGATTGGACTACAAGGCATTGCTTGCACACTTCCGCCATCTTCGCAAAAGGGCAGACTGACAATACTACATTCAACATTCAATCATAATGGCATCTAACACATCTTATCTTGTTTTCTCAGGCACAGCCACCCGTTACCTGGCCGAGAAGATTTGTAAGTCACTCGATTGCCCCCTTGGCAATCTCCTAATTACCAGGTTCTCAGATGGTGAGTTTACCGTGTCGTACGAAGAGAGCATCCGTGGCAAAGATGTTTTCCTGGTGCAGAGCACCTTTCCCAACAGTGACAACCTCATGGAACTGCTGCTCATGGTGGATGCAGCCAAACGAGCTTCGGCGCGTACCATCAACGCCGTGATTCCATATTTCGGTTGGGCGCGCCAGGACCGCAAGGACAAACCCCGCGTGGCCATCGGTGCCAAACTGGTAGCCGACATGCTCAGCGTGGCTGGTATTGACCGCCTCATAACGCTGGACCTCCATGCTGACCAGGAGCAGGGATTCTTCAACTGTCCCGTCGATCACCTCTATGCCAGCAGCGTCATGCTGCCCTACATCGAGAGCCTGAAACTGGAAAACCTCGTGATCGCTGCCCCTGACATGGGTGCATCGAAGCGTGCCGGAACCTACGCCAAGTATTTCAATTGTCCGCTTGTGGTCTGCAACAAGACGCGTCCACGCCCCAACGAGGTGGGCAGCCTGGTAGTCATCGGTGACGTAACGAATGCTGATGTGGTCATCATTGATGACATGGTTGATACCGCAGGCACCATCACGAAGGCCGCAGATGTAATGCTGGAGAACGGAGCACGTTCAGTACGCGCCGTGGCCAGCCACTGCGTCATGAGCGGTCCTGCCTCTGAACGCGTAGAAAAGAGTGCGCTGACAGAAATAGTCTTCACTGACTCCATCCCCTACCAGAAGGGATGCCACAAGGTAAAGCAGATTACCATCGCCAACCTGCTGGCCGAGACCATTCGCCGGGTAGAGAACAACGAGTCTATTTCCAACCAGTACCTCATCTGAGGCCAAACCCATGCGTGACCGTCATGAAAAGGATTCTGATATGTACACTGGCTGTCTTCACCCTGACGTTCGTCTCCTGCAAGGGGGGTGATGACAACAAGGCGGAAGAATACATCGACCGCATATACGATGCCATTGACAGGCAGGACTTTGCTACCGCAGTTGACTTATATAAGGAAATGCGGCATTACCTCAACAGCCTCGACGATGACACGGAACGCAAGATGAGAGAGCAGCTGGGAGCCGAAAAACTGAAGAAGATAGATGAAATGGAAGACATCCTCTATCAGGGATGCAAGGCCAGGGGAATTCCCTTTGGACCTGATGAGATGGCTGCACAGGAAGCTGCTGAGGAAGAGGCCGAAGAGGCTATCGAGGAGATGGGGGTAGCAGAACCCTGGGAGGATGAGGTCGGCGTGTATCCCGAGAACACGGACTCACTGGGTGAGGAGGCTACCATCATCGACACGGAGGCTGGTGACGCTGTGGAAGAACATCCCGGACAGGGAGAGCAGGCACCGGCTCAGACAGAGGATGACTTCAGGTTGTGAGCATCTGTCCTCAGGCTTTGAAGGGAAGGACGCTCCATAATCCTATATTCGCCGTAAGCCGCTTGCGACTTATGGCGACTTTTTTCTACTGACAACATAAAGAACATTGACGATGTGCTCCTTGAAAAGTGAGAAACAAGACCTGACACGATGGTTGCCCACCACTCGACGCGAGATGGAACTGAGGGGATGGGACACCCTGGACGTGATACTCCTGAGCGGTGATGCTTACGTCGATCACCCCTCCTTCGGTGCGGCCGTGATAGGACGTGTCCTGGAGGCTGAGGGGCTTAGGGTGGGCATCATCCCACAACCTTCATGGCATGGTGACCTGCGCGACTTCTCCCGCCTGGGACGGCCGCGCCTGTTCTTCGGCATTGCACCGGGATGCATGGACTCCATGGTGAACAAATACACGGCGGCACGCCGCCTGCGCAAGGAGGATGCCTACAGCCCGGACGGCAGGCACGACATGCGCCCGGAGTACCCTACCATAATATATACGGACTGCCTCAGACAGCTCTACCCTGACGTTCCCATCGTGCTGGGTGGCATCGAGGCTTCCCTGCGCCGTCTCTCACACTATGACTACTGGAAGGAAAAGACGCGCCCCAGCATTCTCTGTGAGTGTGACGCAGACATGATAGGCTACGGGATGGGTGAGAAGGGTACGGCCGAACTGGCCAGGCGTTTGCTGAGGATGCTGGAGGATTATGATGAGTCGCTCGCCTACGACGAGGAGGGCAATGCCTGCATCTCACGACAGGCGTTCCGCAAGGCGGTGGCTGCCGCAGAAGACACTGGGATCGGCTCCCAATTGCCGCAGAGTGTCCTCCTCTACAGCCACGATGAGATAGCACACTGGCTGGAGGTGGCACAACCCGAGGACGGCAAGGACAAAGATGTCCCCATCTTGCTGCACAGCTACGAGGAATGCGTGCGTGACAGCAGAATGCAGTCGGAGAATTTCAGGCATATCGAGGAGGAAAGCAACAAGATGCACGCACAGACGCTGATTCAGCCTACGGACGGCCGTTATGTCGTAGTGGCTCCACCCTACCCTCCGCTCACCACGGAGGAACTGGACCACAGCTTTGACTTACCCTACACGCGGCTTCCTCATCCTAAGTACGCGGGAAAGCGCATTCCGGCGTATGAGATGATAAAGTTCTCTGTCAACTTGCACCGCGGTTGCTTCGGAGGATGTGCCTTCTGCACCATCAGCGCACACCAGGGGAAGTTCATCGTGAACCGCAGCAAGGAGAGCATCCTCCGGGAGGTGAAGGCCATCACACAGATGAAGGACTTCAAGGGCTATCTCAGCGACCTGGGGGGACCGAGTGCCAACATGTACGGGATGAGGGGACGCCACATCAAGGCGTGTGAGGCTTGCAAGCGACCGAGCTGCATACACCCGGGCGTATGCCCCAACCTCCAGGTGGACCACCGTCCGTTGCTGGACATCTACCGCAGTGTGGATGCACTGCCTGGCGTCAAGCGGAGTTTCATCGGCAGTGGCGTTCGCTATGACCTGCTGCTGCACGACAACAAGGATGCTGCCCTCAACAAGGCTTCACGGGAATATACGCGCGAACTCATCCTCCATCATGTGAGCGGAAGACTGAAGGTGGCACCGGAACATACCAGTGACCACGTGCTGGACTTGATGCGTAAACCGCCTTTCCGACTTTTCATCGAGTTCAAGGAGGTCTTTGACAGGATATGCCAGCAGGAGCATCTCAACCTGCAGCTCATTCCTTACTTCATCAGCAGTCACCCGGGATGCAGGGCAGAGGACATGGCGGAACTGGCCGTAAAGACCAAAAACCTGCATTTCCAGCTGGAACAGGTGCAGGACTTCACGCCCACACCCATGACGGTGGCCACGGAAGCCTGGCATTCGGGAGTACATCCCTATACGCTGAAGCCTGTCTTCAGCGCACGCTCTCCAGAGGAGAAGAAGGCGCAGCGTATTTTCTTCTTCTGGTACAAGCCGGAGGAACAGCAGGCCATCATCGAAGAACTCAGGCGCATGGGACGCACCGACCTCCTGGCACCCCTGGGACTGGGAGGAAAGACAGCCAGTCTGAATGCTCCTTACCGCAGGAACAACCTGCCCAAGGAACGGAAGAACGGTGGCAGGAAACCGAGAAAATAACACTTTGATAATAAAGATTAACTTAAAGAATAAAAGAAAGATATGTGGTTTACATGCAAGATTAAGTACGACAAGGTAAGCGAAGAAGGCTTAATGAAGAAAGAAAGTGAGACGTACATGGTGGATGCACTGAGTTTCACCGAGGCGGAAGAGCGTTTCATCGCAGAGATGGAACCCTTCATGAGCGGTGAGTTTGAAGTGACGGACATCAAGAAGACCAAGGTGGCTGAACTCCTGGAGAGTGAGGACACACAGGCCGACAAGTGGTACAAGGCCAACGTGGCACTCATCACCCTCGACGAGAAGACGGCTAAGGAGAAGAAACAGAACTGCCCCATGTTCGTGCAGGCCACGGACTTCAAGGATGCCATGAACCGCCTTTACCAGTTCATGGCCAGCACGCTGGGTGACTATACGCTCACGAGTCTCGCTGAGACACCCATCATGGATGTCTATCACGTGAACTCGTCAGAAAAGAACGAAAACGCCTGAAACTCAACCCACAACCGTAAATTTGGCAAAGCGGAGGAGCAGGACCTTGCGCCCTACGTTGTCAAAGTCAACGGTGGCCTTGGCATCCATGCCGGTGCCTTCCACCGAGACAATGGTTCCCCGTCCGAAACGGTTGTGGTTCACCACATTGCCAGCATGAAGGGAGGCAGCCTCTGTGCTGCTTCCCTTTGTCGTATCAGGACTGGAGGCTGTGGGTGCAACCTTGCGCAGGGTCTTACCCCATACGGAAGGAGGCAGATTGCGCGTACTGATGCCGGGCTGAGGCTCAGGACGAGGTGTCTCCGTGCGGGAAACAGGCTGCGAATGGGGGTGGGATTCCTGGGCATTGAAGGGTTGCGAATGGAATTCCTGGCGATTAAATGGCCTGGCAGTTTGGCGAGAGAAAGGGGATGAGGCAGAGGCAAAAGGCGTGGAGTTGCCGAAGAGGTCTTCCTCAATATTTTTCCTCATGGGGGCGGCCTTCTCCTCACCATGGCTACTGTTCAGGTATCGGGAATCTATCTCGCGGAGGAAACGGCTGGGACTGGTCAACTCTGTCTTGCCGAAACGGTAACGGCTCTTGGCCGTGGATAGGTAGAGCTGTTCTTCGGCACGGGTCATGGCCACGTACATTAACCTTCGTTCTTCTTCGAGTCCGCGCAGGCCATCGTCCAGGGCCATGCGGTTGGGGAAGAGTTCTTCTTCGAGTCCGGTAACAAAGACCACCTGGAATTCCAGGCCCTTGGCACTGTGTATCGTCATGAGGGTCACCTTCTCACCTGCATCCTCGGTCTGCTCCGTTTCGTCGCTGTCGAGGTCACTGAGGAGAGAGACCGTCTGCAGGTAGTCACGGAGCAAGGCAGAACTCCCTTCCTCCTGAGCCTGTTCGCAGAAGGCGGCAATGCCGTTCATCAGTTCCTGCAGGTTCTCCTGCCGTGACACATCCTCGGGTTCCTTTCCCTTGTTGATGTCGGCAGTAAGTCCTGACGTGTTGCAGATTTCCTTGGCCAAGGGATAGGCATCCATGGCCTCCACACGTGCATGATAGGAGGCAATGAGCGTGGCGAATCCCTGCAACTTGGCCATGGTACCCTTGTTCACAGCCAACTGTGTCTCTTCGGGGGCAAGCAGGACTTGCCAAGGACTCACCTCATGCTGTGAGGCACACTGCAGGACCTTCTGCACGGTGGTATCTCCAATGCCACGGGCAGGATAGTTTATGACGCGCTTCAGGGCTTCCTCATCGCGTGGGTTGACGGCCAGACGGAGGTAGGCAATGACATCCTTGATTTCCTTGCGCTGGTAGAAAGAGAGTCCTCCGTAGATGCGGTAGGGAATGGCGAGTTTGCGCAACTGCTCCTCCAGACTGCGGCTCTGCGCGTTGGTGCGGTAGAGGATGGCTATGTTCCGGAAGGGGATGTGGTCGCGTCCGTGCAAGGTCTGTATGCGGTGGCTCACCACTATACTTTCCTCAAAGTCGCTCTGCACATTGAGGAGCTGGATGCGCTGCCCCTCGCTCTTCTCACTGTACGACTCCTTGTGTATCTGTCCGCGGTTATGCTCAATGAGACTGTTGGCCGCGCGTACGATGGTCTGTGTACTGCGGTAATTGCGTTCGAGTTTGAAGAGCCGTGCTCCTTCGTACATCTTCTGGAAGTTCAGGATGTTATCGATATTGGCTCCACGAAAACTGTAGATGCTCTGTGCATCGTCCCCCACCACACAGACACGCTGGCGATACTGCGTCAGCTGCCATACGATACGGTGCTGGGCATAGTTTGTGTCCTGGTACTCATCGACCAGGACATACTGGAAATGCTCCTGGTACTTGTGCAGCACATCGGGGTATTTCTCAAAGAGGTAGTAGGTATAGAGCAGGAGGTCATCGAAGTCCATGGCATCGCTCAGGCGGCAACGCCGCATATAGTGCCAGTATATGTTGCCCAACTCAGGCATCTGTGCGGAAGCATCACGCTCCTGACAATCCGGATGTTGCTGGTACTGGTTGGGGAAGATGAGGCGGTTCTTGGCATCGCTGATACGGCTGCACACAGTGGCCGGCTTGTATTTCTTCTCGTCAAGTCCCATCTCGCGGAGGATGGTTCTCACCAGACTCTTGCTGTCGGCGGCATCATAGATGGTGAAGTTGGAGGAAAACCCCATCACCCTGCACTCAGCACGGAGTATGCGGCTGAAGATGCTGTGGAACGTCCCCATCCACAAGGCACTGGCCTGACGCGAATCCACAAGTTGTGCAATGCGTTGCTGCATCTCGCGCGCTGCCTTGTTAGTAAAAGTCAGGGCCAGAATGTTCCATGGCTTATAACCCTGCTCCAGCAGGTAACCAATCTTGTAAGTAAGGACACGCGTCTTGCCCGACCCAGCACCGGCTATCACCAGCGAAGGAGCATCTATGCAGGTCACAGCCTCACGCTGTGCGTCATTCAAGAGTGAGAGATCCATAGCAGAATATTTGTTGATGTTGATTTATTAAAAAAAGAACGATAATAACGGCAATTCCTATCCCCCCACACAATACTTTCCTATCCTGACCAGCAGGCTAAAGAGCATGAACACTGCCATCCACTCTCCGTAGAGTCGGAACCCTGCGGTACAGAGTTGCGGTATGCCCAGCACCCCTCCCAGCGTACCTTGTACAGCTTTGTAGATGATACAAGCTACTATGACATGAAGGAAAATGGCTGCTCCGAGTCCGGTGAGCCAGGGAGAAGGCACGATGCTTCCGGTGACTCCTAACAGGGGACTGTGTGGCATGAAGAGTACTGCTGTCAGACACAGCATGGCACACAACAGGTAAAAGATGGCGCAGCGCAATGCGAATCGTCTCCTGCGTCCTTCATCAGTCACCATCCTGCCTCCCCTCTCTGTCTTGGCACTCGTGTCATTCCCTTTGCCTCCGTTCCATGCTTCTGTCATCCAGTCAACCAGCCATCTGGATTCCTTGACAGCACCTACAGCCATGACGAGGAGCATGATATTAGCCATATACTTAGGTTCAGCCGCAAGCGAAGCCGCCCCATGTTGGAAGAGCCACCGTATGCCTTCCTCCGACACAGGATTCTGTATATTACCACCCAGTACAGAAGCCAGCCAAGCCCCCACTGGTAGCAGCACCAGCAGGATTATTTCCACCAGTATTATGATATATGATATTCGCTTCATCACTCCTCGTCTGCCTTGAGGTTGTCAAGTTCGAGTATATGCAGCTGTAGTGCTCGCACCACGAGTCGTGTGGCATTGACACCTGTCCGCTCATTGGGCGTGAACAGCCGGTTGATGAGTTCCGTCTGTCTTTTCTCCAGGCTCTTCACGCCGAAAGGCATTCCCTTGAGCTGCGCTATCATGTCCTTGGTATATCCCAGTGCCAGATGACGGAGGAAACGCTCGTCATACTCATCGATATCATAGTCAATGGCAGCATCCCCGCGCATGGACTCTCCCAGTACAGCCTTCTTGAAGCGCGCCACGATCTTCTCCAGTATGGGCTGGTTGAACACCATGCGCTTTCCGTCCATCACATGAGCCACATCGTTGTGGGTAAGCATCTCTCCCGTCTTGAGGATGATGCCGTCAGCTCCGGCGTTGAGTACTTCCACCCAGAGGCGTTCGTTGAGAATCTCACCGGTGAAGATGAGGACATGAGTGTCAGGGTAGCGCCCACGCACCTGGCGGCAAATCTCCACCCCTACCGTAGTGCTGCCTCCCAGTCCCAGGTCAAGCAGGAGGAGGTCGGGAACCTCCACACGGAACAGTTTCCACAACTCGCTCTCATTCTGGGCCGTACCTATAATTTGTGCTTCGGGAATTTCCGTTCGGAATATCTCTTCAGTACCTTTCAGTTCGAGTTTTACATCCTCAACGATGATGACTTTGAAGTTTTCCATTTTTGTCTGTTATCAGTTGAAACCATATCATGTGTTCCTCGGCCACCAGACGGAGACCGGGATTGTTGTTCAGGGCATCGAAATCACGAATAATCTGTTTGACGATGAGCAGCGGAATGCGTTGGCTGTCGGGATAGAAAAGCGTGTGTGCCTCCTCCTCTGTGAGGCACATGCCTTCGGGACAGACTTCCACGCGCAGGCATCCGTCCTGGGGCAGCAGGCGCAGCATCACCGCACACTGTGCGCCAAAAGCCTGACGCACATACTTAAACAGCTGGTGCCAGAGTTCCTGCATCAGCGTGGCATCCACGCGCACCTGGATGTCTCCCGTTCTGAGCGGCGGGGCGGCGCTCCGTCGTTTCAAGGGTTCCTCCCCCTCCACCGTGAGCGTCTTGCATTCCTTGCGAGCGAGAGCCACCAGTGCCTCCAGCGTCACTCGTTCGCGGCGTGCCGTCTGCTGTCCCACCTGCCTCTCTGCCTGTCCGCACAGCAGCATATAGAGCTGCTTATAGTAGGCTGTCAGCTCATCCAGTTCGGTGATGCGTGCCTCCACATCGTTGTTGGGCTGCGTCACAAGGAACCGTATGCGCGAAGGATAGTACATCGACTCATGCTTTATGGTACTCAGACAGTTATCAAGCACCTGATTCTGCACATACAGCCTGTTCTCTTCGTATTTCAGATGGCTCAGCATATCCTGCGTATGGGTGAGTTTCTCCTCGATGTCAGAGGCAATCCTTTCAGCCGCACGCTTCTTGACCCTGAAAAAGAGGTAGATAAAGAAAACCATGAGAAGCGACATGACCACCAGAAGTGCAGTAAGCTGGCGTGAGACAGCCTCCGTCTTGGCCAGTTCATCGCAATAGGAGGGCAAGGTCGCATCCTGGTTATAGAGCTTATGCAGGTGAATGCAGATGGCGTTGTTGTAGAGGTAGAGCTCCCAGGCATGAAGGGCCAGGGCTGCTATGGCCACCTCGTTGCGCAGGGCAATGAGCAGCCGATAGTTCATGTCGGCTCCACGCAGGAAGGACTTGAGTTCATAGGCTTCCTCCGTCGAGATGGAAGGACTGATGAAGAGGGCCAGGGCGGGTTCGATGTAATAAAGGCAGGAGTCTGCGTAGTAGAGAGCATCCTCATAACGGCCTTCCACATTGCTCTCATAGACTTTCTGGTAGAAAGCCTCAGCCCTCAGGGAGTCGGCAGAAGCCACGTCCTTGCTGTCCTGCCCTGCGGCATGGAGAGGATCATGGAAGAGAAGGGCCAGCAGGAGGAGCGTCATGACGCGTGGCAGACGGAAGAAGAAACGGCTTCCCTTGCCCTTCGTGCTCTCTATGCCGAAGAGGCATACGCTGAAACGTGCTGCCGTCTTCTTGTACTTCTCGATGATGCCCTTGCAGTTCATCAGGCCGAAACCGAATCCTTTCTGTCCTTCTGTCTCGGCACCGCCCTCAACACCTATCTTCGAGGCATCGTATGCCTTGTGGTTCAGGATGGTATCTATGTCAGCCTCACTCATGCCGCATCCCGTGTCGGAAACACTCAGCTCCACATATTCCTCCGTGGCCGTTGCCTCTACGGTAACCGAGCCTCCCTGCGGCGTAAACTTGCGAGCATTGTCACAGAGGGTGTTGAGCATGAAGAGGGTGAGTGCCTCGTCGGCTTTTACCCGGAGCTCCGTGGGACGAACGTGAAACGACACGCCTTTCTGGTCGAAAGCAAAGTGTCCGCGTTCCAGGATGCGGAACAGATGACCTATGTCAAGGGTACTGATGTGCATGGACAACTGTCCCTGTTCCACCTTGATCCAATCCGTAAGAATGTCGTTGTACTGGATAATCTGGTCTGAGAGTTCCGTCACGTATTCCACCTGTGAGGGGGGCATCTGCCGACTTCGCTTCATGCGGTTCACCTCGTTGATGATGCGGTCAAGGAAAGGAATGACCGCCTGTGCCAATGACACCTTGGCGCGCTTCTCGGAGTTCTGCATCTTGTGGCGCTGGATGTGCATGCGGCACGCAGCCACGGCCTCTTCGGTCTCTTCGAGTTGTTCGCTGAGTGTCTGCAGGCGTTGCATGTCACCCTTCATGAGTTTCTTCTTTCCTTCGTGTTTCTTCATGCGGAAGAAAGTCATGCCCGCAAAGGTACAGAGCAGGAGCCACACACAGGCAGCGGCCAGGAGGAGGTGTCGCTGGATGCGGAGTTCCTTCTCGAGTTCATCCATGCGGCTTTCCATCTCACGGTTCTGCGAAGTGCTTTCCATGATGTCAAGGTAGATGTTACGGTTATAGTCGCTGGCTGCCTTGTCATCCATGGCACTGTAGAGCATGGACAACTGCTGCCGTATGCCGGCCATCCACTCGGGGACAGTACGTACATGGGAGTCCTGAATCCAGAGATTCTCGGTATGCTGTGCCTGAAGGTCATCGGCATTGAAGAGTGAGAGATGCACCTCTCGGCTCTGTGGGTAATAGCGGTCATGGTGCTCGTTGACACATGCCAGGGCCTTTGCCAGGACTTCCAGGGCATGGTCGTAATGACCCTCGTAGGCTTCCAACTCACCTATGGTACGATACACGCAGGCAGTCTGGAAGAGGTCATCGTAACGTTGGAAACAGCTGAGGGCGTGGTGGGCCAGAGCCAGGGGAAGGTCATGGCCTTCTATCTCTGTGCTATCAGGCATCCAGCTGAGATGTTGTGCCACAAGGAGGGCATACCCGTCAGGGTCAGCGGATGAGAGTATCTCACGGTCGTAGGGGGTCTTGAGGCGGGTGGCAAGGGCCTGAAGGGCATTGGCCTCGAAATAGAGGATGTTGGCACGCCGGGCCACGACATAGCAGTCCATGAGGTATCGGAATTCCTGTCGGGCCACGTCTTCGTAACTGCCATCCAGCAGACCGCCGGAACCAAGCATGTAGTAGTAGTAGAGCAACTGGGTGATGTCCCCCATCTTCTCCACCTGGCCGGTGAGTGCAGCCATCTCTGCCTTGGCTTCGATGTATTGCTCCTGATAATAGAAATAGGTAGAGGAGATGATATGAAACTCTGTCCAGGCATAGTGATACTCTGCCATGTCCGCCTCATCAAGTTGTTCAACATCCTCGTTGATACGCTTCAAACGTTTCAAGGCACTGCTACGTGCCTCGTAGAACCCCCGTCCATCCCCCACACGCTGAAACACCTTCATACGCATGACGTCAGCACTGAGCAACAACACCTGATGGTTGCAGAGGTCATAGACGGAATCGGTAGCGGCCAGTGTACCGTCATAGTCCATGCGCTGGTAGCGTACGTAGGCCATACGGTTGAGGGCACGTGCCTGTCCGTCGGTATATGCGTGTGCTGCCTCAAACGCTCTCTGTGCAGCATTCCTGCTACTGTCTATGTCGGTATAGCGCACCGCGTATGCCTCCATACAGAGGGAATCCACCTCTGTCCTCACCTGCCGCGACACCCTCATGCAAGAGCAGAGCGACAGCAGCATACTGATTATAAGTACGAACCTACCGATAAGCTATTATCAATTAACTATGAACTACAAACTATGAACTAATCACTGCCCCTTCAGCACCTTCTCCATCTCATCAAACTCTTTTCCCATATTCAGATTGAGGTAGATGCGATAGAGCGGTGTGGCCCAGATGTCCTTGCGGTCGGGCTGCAGCTCACGCAGACGCTCGAAGGGAGTGCGTGCCTGCACATAGTACTGATGCAGCTGCTTCTTGGCTTCCTCCCTTTTCGTCTTGTCCTGTGCTTCTGTCACTATCTCCTCATACTCCATGGCAAGGTTGAGCAGGCACACCCCCTTGTTGCGCAGTGCTTCCAGGTGTTTTGCATCACGGCTGATGACAGAGTCTGACATCTCCACACATTCAGCATACCTCCCCATACGCAGGTACATCACGGACTTGGCGTACCAGTACAAGGGAATGTCCTGTACCCGGGCCAACATCGAATCAGCAATGCCGAGCCCCATCTCGTACTTTCCCGTTTCATCGACGTACTCCATAATCTGCGTGAAGAAATAGTCATGGCGCGGGAACCTGGTGCATCCCTCCCTCAGGTCCTGCAACCACTGGGCCGTGTCACCCACTGCCAGACGACAGCGCACCTTGTATTCATGAAGGTCGGGCTTCAAGCTATCCCCTACCCCTTCCATGGCGCGGTCGATATACTGAAGTACCACGTCCGACTGCTTGTTGTTATAGGCGGCCAGGGCGAGATAGAAACAGCTACGGGCCAGGAGGGTGTCATTCTCCAACTTCTTCTCTCCCTGAAGGAGCGGTGCCTCTACCATATCTATATAGGTACGAAAGAAGGGAACGGACTTGGCATAGTCATTCTTGCGGAGATAGAAACGACCGCCGGCATAGATATTAGGACGATGGCGAAGCAGCAGGTCACGGTTCTTTGAACGGTAACTTGCCTTCACCTTTCCCTTTGCATTAGGACGGATATCAGCACTGTCACATCGCAGGGCATATTCGCTGGCACTGAGCAGGGTGTTGAAGTAAGCTGCTGTGTCGTACTTCTGACGGAGGTAAGCCTTCATGTTCTCCACATCGTTCAGACTCACGCTGAGCTCTGACTGGGTAAACAGGATTTCCGCACTGTCTGCCGAGGTGAGACCCTCTCGCTTCAATGCCTCCTGCAGGGTGTTGATGTGCTTGGCCTGGTCACGCTTGTTCTTGATAGCCGAATGGGCATCACGCAACAAGGTCTTGAGAGGCGTGGGTTGCGATGCCTTGTCTTTCTTACTTGCTTCTGCCGCTATCACGCACACACACGCACTTAAACCGATTAAAAACAATACTATTCTCTTCATTACATCATTTTTTTATGCTCGAAGGCTCATACTCTTTTCGAAATGCCATCTCTACCGCATGACCTTCATTACTAAAAACCGATGCAAAGTTACTCATTTTTGCCCAAACACACAAATTTTTAAACCTTTTTAAACTTCAGGCAAGAGGAAAGTCATCTTTAAGCCGGATTTCTGGCATGGGAAACGCTCATCCCTCCGATGCCATTCTCACCCCCGTTTGCACGCAAGCACAAGACTTTTTGGACCCCAAAACCACTTTTTTAGCACAAAAATCAAAAAAAGTAAGGAAAACATTTGGAGGTTTCAAAAAAAAGCTCTACCTTTGCAGCGCATTTGAGAGAAATGCTTGCTACAACAGCAAAATTTTAGTGTGAAACAAGGAAGTTTGGGTGAGTGGCTGAAACCACCAGTTTGCTAAACTGACGTACGGGT
>CALZGT010000012.1 GCA_945787235.1 uncultured Prevotellaceae bacterium | reverse complement strand
CCTGGGGCTTTCGGCCTGCAACGACAGTTTCATGGAGCGTGAACCTGTAGGCACGCTCGTGGAAAGCAATGCCTTCAGGACGTACGAGAATTACCGTGCCTATATGTATAAGTGTTACGGACTCTTTACCGATGGGCGCATCATGACGAACCAGAGCGGTACGCAGTACAACCAGAACGGACAGTATTACAGCGACCTCTACAGTGGACTGCTCACCGACCGTGACCTGCGCCGCAATCCCTATGCCTATCAGGAGGTGACCACGGTGACTTCCAGCAACAACTGGGACTTCTCCCCCATCCGTGCCATCAACATCATGCTCAGTCACCTGAATGACGGTTATCTCACAGAGGTCCAGCAGAAGCACTGGCGTTCAGTGGGTTATTTCTTCCACTCCTGGTGGTACATGGAACTGGTGGCTCGCTACGGTGACGTGCCCTATATCACCCGCGTGCTCAATGACGAGAGTCCTGAGGCTTACGGAGCGCGGACACCCCGTGCCGAGGTGGCCCGTAACATCATAGAGCGTCTGGAGTATGCCATCGAGAACATCGGAGACTGCAAGGAGGATGGTGACAATGCTGTGAATGCCGATGTCTGCCGGGCGGCACTGAGCCGCTTCCTCCTGCGTGAGGCTACCTGGGCCAAGTACCACAGACTGCATGAGGATTACCAGGCTTACCTGGAGAAGTGCCTCACCGTGTCGGGCGAACTCATGGAGGCTTATCCCACCCTCTACACGGGCAATGGCAACGACAAGTATCCCGCGGCAGGCTTTGACAACGAATACACCACGGAGAACCTGAAGGGCGTGCCTGGCATCATCTTCTACAAGCAGTATGTGGATGGGGTGCTGACGCATCGCTTCAGCGACTACGTACACGTGGCTGCTCATACCACCGATGCGCCCCAGGCCACCATCGACCTCTACCTCATGCAGAATGGGCGTCCCATCGCCAATGCTGAGTCGGGCTACAAGGGAGGTGAGGGCAAGGACCTGTGGGATGTCTTTGACGGACGTGACCCGCGTCTGCCCATTACCTTCGAACCGCCCGTACAGGCCAAGATAGGCAAGTTTGCCGACCCAGACAACGTGACGACCTTTGCCCAGTGGACTTACTGGAGTGTCGGAGAGAAACTCAACGGAAAGAGTTATGTCATCACGAAGGAGGATTCCGTGAAGTTCCGCCGTTACATCGACTACTTCGGTCCCAACCTCAAGTGCTATGACGGTGGAGGTGAACAGACGCTCGGCAGCAAGCGTCTGCCTGCCCACAATCACACCAACTCGATGTCGCATTCGGCTCCCAACATCACCAAGTACAGCCAGACGGACAACTACATGCGTTGCCTCACGGGTTACTACTTCTGGAAGAGTTATACCTCGTGGGAGAAGGGGCTGAACAAGGCATACCAGACTTCCGACAAACCCATCTTCCTCCTCTCTGAGGTGCTCCTCAACTATGCTGAGGCTGCCTGGGAACTGGGGCGTTTCACCCAGGAGGTGGCCGATAAGACCATCAACAAGCTGCGTGAGCGCAGTGGGGTGGCTCCCATGAATGTCAGTCTCATTGACGAGAACTGGGACCCCAAGCGCGACAAGGGTACGGCGGCCTTGACACAGCACTATGACAGCAAGACGAACTATCCCGTGGCTCCCGTCCTCTGGGAGATACGCCGTGAGCGTCTGGTGGAACTCATGGGTACGGGTATGGCATTCTACGACGTGAAGCGTTGGCACAAGGCGCCTTACTTCGTCAACCGACAGCCTTGCGGAGCGTGGGTCTCTGCCACCAACCTGCCTTACGGCACAGGTGCTTATACGGGTAATTTCGTCGATAACAAGCTCATAGAGCAGACGGGCTCTGCTGATCCCAATACCTCAGGCAGTGGATGGATATATACCTACCCGGGTCCCCTGGCCAGTGGAAAGGGATGGCTCGACAAGTACTACCTCGAGCAGATTCCTCTGGACCAGATCACCCTGAATCCCAAACTGGAGCAGAACCCGGGATACGAGAATGATTAACAGTTAATAATTAACAATTAACAATTAACAATCATGAACTGTGAGTTATTCTAGTCAATCTAGCTATTCTAGTTATTCTAGTTGTTCTAGTCCTACTAGTCAATCTAGTTATACTAGTCCTACTAGTCATTCCAGTTCATTATTCATTGTTAATTGAATAAAGCTACATATATGGATAAGAAACCATTGATTCTGGCTGTTGACGACATCGCCGTCAACCAGACTTTGCTCAAGTCACAGCTCCGCTTCTCCGACTACGATATCATTACCGCTTCGTCGGGCAAGGAGGCACTGGAGAAAATCGCCACGGAGCATCCAGATGCCGTACTCCTGGACATCATGATGCCCGAGATGGACGGGTTTGAAGTATTGGAGGCCATACGTGAGAACCCTGATACCGAGGAATTGCCTGTCATTATGCTTACTTCCCTCTCTGAGTTTGAACATCGTGCCCACGCCACGCTGAAGGGTTCTACGGGTTACCTCACCAAGCCGCTCGTCACCAGTCAGCTCATTGAGGCCCTGGACAACATCCTGAAGAAATGACAGGGGACGGAGTATCATCCAACCACACCATAATGAATACCACCTATGACAGAAAGTATCAAGGCACTTAGTCGAATATTTGTTTCCATCGTCAAGATAGACCTGGGGAAAGGGGACTGCATCGTCATCAAGAATGGTGAGGACAAGGGAATGGACCTCAACGGCATCACCCGGCTGGAGGAACTTTGCCGGGTTCTTTCCCAACGGCTCTTCGCAGCGGAGGATGCGGAACGGCTGGCGGCATTCCTGTTGTCTTCTTCCCTCTCTGAACGTCTCAGCCAGCAGTTCCACCTGCGTGATGACTTCCGCTTCAAGGAGAGCGGATGGGTGCGCGTGAGTCTTATCCTGGACGAGACGGGTTCGGACGGACTGGCTTCGTCCTGCCTCCTGAGTGTTTTCGACGTGGACCGCGAGAAGCAGGAGGAAATCAAGAAGCAGAAGGCGGTGGAGCGCAACAACCTGCTCCTCAAGGAGGCTCTGGCCGTGGCCAACCATGCCAATCAGGCCAAGACGACCTTCCTCAACAGCATGAGCCATGACATACGTACGCCCATGAATGCCATCATCGGCTTTACGTCGCTGGCTGCCACGCACATCGACAACAAGAAGGCGGTGGCTGACTATCTGCAGAAAATCACGGTGTCGAGCAACCACCTCCTCTCGCTCATCAACGATGTGTTGGACATGAGCCGCATTGAGAGCGGTCGTACCAAGCTGGAGGAGAAGGAGGTGCGGCTTCCCGACGTGCTCCACGACCTCCGTTCCATCGTTCACAGCAGTGTGCAGGGCAAGCAGTTGGACTTCTTCATCGACACGCAGGACGTGTTGCACGAGAATGTCATGGTCGATAAGTTGCGCCTGAATCAGGTGCTGCTCAACATCCTGGGCAATGCCATCAAATTCACCCCGGCACGCGGCACGGTAAGCCTGCGCGTCATAGAGAATCCCTGTCCGAGACAGGGCTATGCCGAGTATGAGTTCCGCATCAAGGACACGGGCATTGGCATGAGCCTGGAGTACCAGCAGCACATCTTCGAACCCTTCTCGCGGGAAGAGTCCTCTGTGGTGAACGGCGTGCAGGGTTCCGGACTGGGCATGGCCATCACCAAGAACATCGTGGATATGATGAACGGAGCCATCGCCGTACACAGCGAGGAGGGAAAGGGTACGGAGTTCACCGTCATCCTGGATCTGGAACTGGCTGGCGAGGCGGTCAGCCAGGAGGTCATTCCCGAACTGAACAACATGCATGCCCTTGTGGCTGACGATGACTTCAATACGTGTTCGAGTGTGAGCAAGATGCTTACCACCATAGGCATGCGTCCGGAATGGACTACCTCGGGCAAGGAGGCCATCCTGCGTACGCGCTATGCCAAGGAGTCGGGCGACGAGTTCCGGGCTTTCATCATCGACTGGCTGATGCCCGACATGAACGGTATCGAGGTGGTGCGCCGCATACGCTCAGAGATAGGGGAGGACACGCCCATCATCATCCTCACGGCCTACGACTGGAGTGGCATTGAGGAGGAGGCACGCGAGGCGGGTGTGACGGGATTCTGCTCGAAGCCTCTCTTCCTCTCGGAACTGCGTGAGGTGCTGAGCCGCCCCTTCGTGAAGCGTGAGGTGAAGGAGGTGGAGAAGGAGGTGATGGATATGTCTGTCTTCCAGGGAAAACGCATCCTGCTGGCAGAGGACAACGAATTGAACCGCGAACTGGCCGAAGCCATCTTTACGGAGGCGGGTTTCCTGCTGGAGATGGCCGAGAACGGCAAACTTGCCCTGGAGATGCTCCAGGCGCGTGAGGCTGGGTACTATGACCTTATCATCTCTGATATCCAGATGCCTGTCATGGATGGGTATGAACTGAGCCGCCAAGTACGTAGGCTCGAGGACGGGAAGAAGGCAGGCATCCCCATCCTTGCCCTTACGGCCAATGCCTTCGAAGAGGATAGGCAGCAGGTCATGGAGGCCCAGATGAACGGGCACCTGGCCAAGCCTATCGACATGGAAGAAGTACTGAAGACCATCAAGGAAGTCCTGTCTATCTGACAAGACTTGCCTTGATGCTCAGGTATTTGTTGGTCTGCCCACCCTTGAGTTTGAGCGTCACTTGTCCCTGGTTGTCGAAGAGTAGGCGGAGTTCGGCGGCACTGAGCCAGTTGACGTATTGAATGGATGTCACGAGCGTGTTGTCGTTGGCCCATGCGTAACTGCCGGAGGCATAATAGGGAAAGGGAAGATGGCGGAAATTGCCGCGGAAGGGACGGAAGTTCAGGGGGAGTCCCTTGATTTCGGAGGTCATCCAGTGGCGGAACCCACACTGCAGCGTATAGGTCTCGTTCTTCTGGGTGGTCACGGCCATGTCCAGTATGGGGTAGGCCCGTGTGCTCTGTGGATTGTATGACAGTTCCACTTGTTTCCATCCTAAGGAATTGGCAGCCAGTTTCAGTTTGACGGGCAGAAGGAAATGCTTTCTGCTCCTTTTTTCTCCCTGTGGATGAGGCAGGGAATAGACCTTGTAGGTCAGCAACAGTTGGTCCTTGCTTTTTACGGGCATGACGCGGTTCTGTGCCTTGCGGCTCAGGTTCCAGACACTCTGGAACTCCAAGGCTCCTGTGCCTCGCATACATTGCGTCATGGCCACCACCATCTGTCGGTCGGGGATGACGATGATGTACTGTCCGTAGGCTCCGTCGCAGCGTACCATGCCTGGGTAGGGCATGATCCAGATATGGTAGCCGTAGCGCGTGTCACTGCCGGGTTTGCCGGCATAGGGTTGCATCATCTGTTCTATCCATTCCTGGGCAATGAGTTGCTGCCCCTCCCAGTTGCCTTTCTGCAGGAGCAGTTGTCCGAACTTGGCCATTGACTCCAGTTGCATGTACAGTCCCCAGCCTCCGCAACTGATGCCTTCCGGTGACTCCTCCCAATAGACCTGGGTGATGCCGAGCGGCGTGAAGATGCGTTCGCGCAGCAGTTGCAGGATGGTCCTGCCATACACTCTCTGCACCATGGCGGAAAGCAGGTAGGAGTCGATGCTGTCGTAGGCAAAAAGTGTGCCGGGGGGACTGGCCAGCACTTGACTGCAGTAGGCTTTGACCCATTCGTTCTGTACCGTACGCATCTGTGTATCGACGGGGAATCCCGGAGTCATGGTGAGCAGGTCTTCCACCGTGATGGAGTCTATGCCTGGGGCGATACTGTCGGGCATCATGTCTGGGAGTATATCCACAAGCCTCGTATCGAGGGTCAGCAGTGAGTCTTCGATGGCCAGTCCCACGGCCACTCCTGTGAAGGTCTTGGAGCAGGAGTAGAGCGTGTGTCCATATTGTGCCGCCCAGGGTTCGTTGTACTTCTCTGCAATGACCTTGCCGTTGCGCAGTACCATGAGCCCATGGACATCGGTGTCTTTCTGCGTCATCACGGTGTCGAGGAAGGCCAGCATGTCGGCAGACAGCAGTCCCTCCTGTTCAGGCGTGGAACGGCTCAGGAAGGTGAGTTGTGCGCACAGGAAGGTGGTGCACAGCACCAGGTAGGTGAAGGTGAGTAATCTTTTCATGAGGGTTCGTGTAGGGATGAGGGTTCTGATGGTGGTAATTTATAGAGCCTACCTTATGCAAGAAAGAGGAACTCTGTGCGAATTCCTCTTTCGTATAGGGTTTTGTGCCTTGGGACGTTTCCGTCCTTCTGCCGGAGCGTAAGCCCTGTATCAGGCATCGATGTTGGCGAAGGTGGCATTCTGCTCGATGAACTCGCGTCGGGGAGCCACATCCTCACCCATCAGCATGGAGAAGACATAGTCGGCTGCTGCTGCGTCCTCGATGGTGACCTGCTTGAGGAGGCGGCGGGCAGGGTCCATGGTGGTTTCCCACAGCTGTTCGGGATTCATCTCCCCCAGACCTTTGTATCGCTGGGTGTGAATGCCGTTCTCATTGCCGTTGTTGTACTTCTGGATGAAGTCCCAACGCTGTTTCTCATCGTAGCAGTACTCCTCGTTCTTGCCGATGGAACAGCGGTACAGGGGAGCCATGGCGATGTAGAGGTGTCCGTTTTGGATGAGTTCGGGCATGTAGCGGTAGAAGAGGGTCATGAGTAGCGTGTCGATGTGGGAACCATCGACATCGGCATCGGTCATGAGGATGACCTTGTGGTAGCGCAGTTTGTCGTAGTTGGCTTCCTTGCTGTCCTCACCCAGTCCGAAGCGTACGCCCAGGGCCTGGATGATGTTGTTCACCTCTTCGTGCTCGAAGGCTTTGTGCCACATGACGCGCTCTACGTTGAAAATCTTACCGCGGATGGGCAGGATAGCCTGGAACTGGCGGCTTCTGCCCTGCTTGGCAGAACCACCGGCCGAGTCACCCTCGACGATGAAGAGTTCGCAGTTGGCAGCATCCTTGTCGGAGCAGTCGGCCAGTTTACCGGGCAGACCACCACCCGTCATGGGATTCTTGCGCTGTACCTGTTCGCGGGCCTTGCGTGCTGCCACACGGGCCGTAGCGGCCAGAATGACCTTATCGACGATGAGCTTGGCCTCGTTGGGGTGCTCCTCCAGGTAGTTGGAGAGGGCTTCGCCCACAGCCTGCTGCACGGCACCGGCCACCTCGCTGTTGCCCAGTTTCGTCTTGGTCTGTCCCTCAAACTGTGGTTCGGCTACCTTGACGCTGATAACGGCGGTAAGACCTTCGCGGAAGTCCTCGCCGCTGATTTCCACGTGGTTCTTGGCCAGTTTCTCCATCTCCTTCTGGCACATTTGTTCCGCATAACTCTTGAGCGTGCGGGTGAGGGCGGTGCGGAATCCCTGCAGGTGCGTACCTCCCTCGATGGTATTGATGTTGTTGACGTAGGAGTGGAGGTTCTCGCTGTAGCCCGTGTTGTACATGATGGCCACCTCGATGGGGGTGTTCTGCTTCTCCGTGTTGAGGTAGATGACATCGTTGATGAGACGTGTACGGGTGGAGTCGATATAGCGGACAAAGTCACGCAGACCTCCTTCGCTGTGGAACGTCTCCGTTCTGACACCCTCGATGCCCGACTGCTCGTTCACCTCCAGACGCTTGTCGGTGAGCGTGATGGTAATGCCGGCGTTGAGGTAGGCCAACTCACGCATACGGTTGGCCAGGATGTCGTACTTGTAGGTCGTGGTGGTGAAGATGCTGGCATCAGGCCAGAACTGCTGGCGTGTGCCGCGCTTCTCCGTGGTGCCAATGACACTCACCTCCGTCACGGGTTTGCCCTTGGCATATTCCTGCTGGAAGATCTTTCCGTCGCGGCATACGGTGCTGACCATCTTGGTGGAGAGCGCGTTCACGCAGCTCACACCCACACCGTGCAGGCCACCGCTGACCTTGTAGGAGTCCTTGTTGAACTTACCACCGGCATGCAGTACGGTCATGACGACCTGCAGGGCACTGACGCCTTCCTTCTCGTGTATGTCTGTGGGGATGCCTCGGCCATTGTCCTGCACAGAGATGCTGCCGTCCTCTTCGATGGTTACCTCAATGTGTGTACAATAGCCTGCCAAAGCCTCGTCGATGGAGTTATCAACGGTTTCATATACCAGGTGGTGCAAACCTTTCTCGCTGATGTCGCCGATGTACATGGCGGGGCGTTTGCGAACGGCCTCAAGGCCTTCCAGCACCTGGATGCTGGAGGCCGAATACTGGGCCTGTGTCTGTTCCATTTCTTCCATTTTGAATGATATGGTTTTCGTTTTCTGTTTTCTCTTGTATTTCGCTGCAAAGGTACGAAAAAAGTATGAGAAAAAGAAATAATTGCGAAACAAATTCGATTATAGAATCTACCTTAAAAACAAAGGAGAACACCATTGCGGTATTCTCCTTGTATCTTTCCTCGGAAAGAGAGAAAACTTAGGCAAGCTTCTGGATGTGCTTAGCCAGCTTTGACTTGAGGTTGGCAGCCTTGTTGGCGTGGATGATGTTGACCTTGGCCATCTTGTCCAATGCCTTCTGTACAGTGGGGTACATTTCGATGGCAGCAGCCTTGTCGGTGGTAGCACGCAGCTTGCGAACCAAATTGCGCATGGTCTTAGCGTAGTAACGATTGTGGAGTCTTCTCTTCTCCTCCTGACGGATTCTCTTGATTGATGATTTGTGATTTGCCATTTCTTTGTTTTTGATTGTTATGATTAAGCGGAGTGTGATGTGGTATGGCGTTATGACCTCGCACCTTTCTCCATTGTAGTCCCTAGGAGAGTCGAACTCCTCTTTAGAGAATGAAAATCTCTCGTCCTAACCGATAGACGAAGGGACCTTACCGAATAGCATCCAGACCTTGCGGAGGGCGTTGGACCTGACTTGCGGGTGCAAAGGTACGTTGTTTTTTTGAATTAGCAAAACAAATAAGAGAAAAAATGCAAGAAACCCCTCGTTTTTTTTTGTTTTAAGGGTATATTGTGGGATTTTTTAGTTAATTTTGTGCTGTTTTCCAAGGAATGAAAGGACTTACACAGGATGTTTGAGAAGACTTATGGCATAGTGTTGCATGCCCTGCGCTACGGCGAGGACAGCATGGTAGTGGATGTACTGACACAGACACGCGGTACGGTGTCCTTTATGGTCAGGTTGCCGAGGAGCCGCAAGTCCAACGTCAAGAGCCGTCTGCTGTCACCCTTGAATATCCTGGAGATAGACATGGACTTTCGCCCAGGCAAAAGTCTCCAGCGGATGCGCGACCTACAGTTGTCTTACCCCTACGAAAGCATTCCCTATGAGCCGATGAAGGAACTCATGGCTCTTTTCCTGGGGGAGGTTCTCTACCATGCCCTCAAGCATGAGGACCGCAATGACCGCCTCTTTACCTTCCTGCTCCATTCGCTCCGTTGGTTTGATGGTGTCCAGAGTGATTATGTGAATTTCCATCTGACCCTGCTGATAAAACTGACCCGTTACCTGGGATTCTGGCCCAATACAGAGTATCAGGATGCATCTTGTTTCTTTGACTTGCAGGAAGGAGCCTTCACCCCCTTCCGTCCCCTGCATGGCCATTGCCTCGATGCTGGAGAGGCTGCATGGGTATCACGTTTCCTCCGCATGAACTATGCCACCATGCGGCGTTTCAAGATGAACCGTGAGCAGCGTAACTACGTGCTGGACAAATTGTGCCTGTATTACCGCCTGCACGTTCCCGAGTTTCCTGCGCTGAAGAGTCTTGAGGTGCTGAGGGAGGTGGTGGATAATGGATAGTTCTTAGTTCATATAGTTGAGAGTAGTTGTGAGCAGAATTCTCTTCTACTCTCAACTACTCTCAACTCTCATCTAGAATAACTATGAACTAAGAATTATGACTTCAGTCATCAGAACACGATATGATTGGAAACAGGTTCTTCGTGCCCGTTCGTATCTTCCTTCTGCGTATTCTTCTCCTGTATCTTCTTCAGTTCTTCCTTGGTACGCTTGTGTGTAGGCGTGTTCTCCACCATGGCAATGGTGTCGTTGTTGTCCATCATGTCATCATCAAAGATGAAGATGTTGGGACGGCGCTGTGTATTCGTCTTGTCGTTGCTCTGGCCATACACCTTCTCAATGCGTTCCAGGTCGCGCTCTTCCGTTTCAGGTTCGGGTTCCCACTTGTTTTCCGGCATACCCGGTACGTTCTTGAGACCGAATCCGGTAGCCAGCAGTGTAATCTTCACCTTGCTACCTAATGAGTCATCCACAGCCATACCCCACTTGGTCTCCACGTCGTTATGGAACTTGTCCATGAATTCATGTACCTCGTTCATCTCCTCCATGGTCACCTCATTTTCGCTGGCCTCAGCACCGAAGTTGATGTTGATGAGGATGCGTTCAGAGTTGTAGATGTCGTTGTTGTTGAGCAGCGGACTATCGAGTGCTTGCTGGATGGCCTTGGTGACACGGTTCTCTCCCTCGCCGTAACCCGTACTCATGATAGCCACTCCACCGTCCTTGAGCACCGTGGTAACGTCCTCGAAATCCAGGTTGATTTTTCCGCGCATGGTGATAATCTCTGCGATGCTCCTGGCTGCTACCGAGAGCGTGTCATCCGCCTTGGCAAAGGCGTTGAGGAGCGTCAGTTCGGGGTAGAGCTCACGCAGACGTTCGTTATTGATGACGAGCAGTGCATCCACGTGCTTGCTGATCTCCTCCACTCCATCCAGTGCTTGCAGTATCTTTCTCTTTCCCTCGAATTTGAAGGGAATGGTGACGATGCCCACGGTGAGGATGCCCGCATCCTTGGCACACTGTGCGATGATGGGAGCCGCACCCGTTCCCGTGCCACCCCCCATGCCGGCGGTGATGAACACCATGCGGGTACCATCATTCAGCATCTCCTTGATGTCATCGATGCTCTCCAGGGCTGCCTCGCGTGCCTTCTGCGGACGGTTACCGGCACCGAGTCCGTCCTTTCCCAACTGCAGTTTGTAGGGAACGGGCGAGTCCTGCAGTGCCTTATTGTCCGTATTGCAGAGCACGTATGTCACGTCATGAATGCCTTCGTTGTACATGTGGTTCACGGCGTTGCCGCCTCCACCTCCCACACCGATCACCTTGATGATGCTGGGATTGTTGACCTTAAGGTTGAATTGTATTCCACCGTTTTCTTGAAAATCTACAGGCATATTTTTTTCTTGTTGTTATCAGGTTCTTGTATCAGGTTTACACTCCCCGGACTATTCGTCCTCGTTGACCATGTCCTTCATCTTGCCCCAGAGATTGCCGAAATAACTGCCAAACCCTTTCTTCTTCTTGGGTTCGGGTGTTATGGTCTCTTCGGGTGTCTCGTTGTCATCCATAGTCTCGGTGTCGGTTGCCTCCTCCACCACCTTGTTTTCTTCTCCGTTCTCAGAGGGTTTCTCTCCAACGCAGTTTTCGTTGGCCGACATGAGGAGCGCGATGATGCTGTTGAAACCAATCTCGCTGGTATCTACGCTGGATGCGCTCTTCAGGGTGGCGAGCAATTGCTTGGCCAACTTGATTTTGTTCTCTCCGAATCCCGTCATGTTGGCGAAGGCCTCTGTCAGTCCCTTCATCAAGGCACCGCTTCCAGTGAGCGTGATGCCCGAGAGCAGGTCGTTCTCCCACTGTCCCTTGTTAATCTGGTTGGCCACGTTGGCTACGATTTCCGCGTAGCGTGCGCTGATGATGCGCTGTATCTCCTCCTCGCTGAGGGTACGCTCGTTGCTGATTTTTAACTGGCGGTCGGCGAAGTTCTTGTCCTGCGACATCTGTGCCGTACCATAACTGATCTTCAGTTTCTCTGCCTCTTCAATCTCCAGGTTCTTGAGTTTGGCCAGGTCGTTGGTGGCATTCTTTCCACCCAGGGGGATGGTGACGAGATGGCGCAGGATATTCTTGGTGAAGATGGCCACTGTGGTCGTTTCGGCTCCGATATCTACCAAGGCACATCCCGAACGTTTCTCGGTGTCGGGCAGCAGTGCCTTGGCCAGTTCCAGGGGAGTGATGGGAATATCCAAGATGTCCAGTCCTGCCTCGTGCATACAGTTGCGTATGTTCTCCTGCAGCGAGCATCGTGCAATGATGTTCTGGTAGTTGCCCTCGATGCGGTCCGTCTGAATACCGATGGGGTCGGTTGATTTGTCTATGCCCAGTCGGTATTCCTGTGCTTCCACCTCCAGGATTTCCCGGTCGGTGTACTTGACATTGCGGTTCTCGTCCATGAGTTCATCCACCATCTCCTGCGTGATCTGGAGTGAGTGGTCGTAGGTGCGGCATACCTTGTGGTTGGCTGTATGCAGAGACTGTCCCGCAATACCCACGTATGCCCGGGTGATGTAGATACCCAGTTTCTCGTTCAGTCGTTCCTTGATACGCGTGATGGCACTTGTGGTCTTGTTGATGTTATAGACCGTGCCCCGGCGTATGCTGTCGCTTATCTTTTCCTGTTCCGTGGCCAGGATGTGGAGGCTTCCGTCCGCTTCCTTCTGGCCTGCAATGCCTCGAATGGCAGAACTGCCAAACTCAAAGGCTACGATGATGTTCTTCTCTGCTACCATGGTTGTATTGCTGCTTGATTATTTCTTGTCGTGACGTTTTCCTATTACGATATTCTCATACTCTACGCTGATGCTCTGGTATTTGTTCCATCCCGTCTCAGGCAGTCCCTTTTCGTAGAAGACCCTGAGACGCCATAGTTTGTCGGGGATGTCCGTGGGCTCTCCCAACAGTACGGTATGGTCGGCAAAGCGTGTGTAGAGACGCACGTCGTAGTCCGCGCATACGTCAATCTGCTGTACCTGTGCCCGCCAGAAACTGCTGTCCTGAATACATGTGGCCAATGGAGCCAGTTTCTTGCGTGCAAAGTCCTTGGTGATGCGCCCCGTGGCGATGGTAAGGTTGCCCGTGATGTTTCCTACCGGCATGTCTTCTCCCCTGCGGTCCAGGTAATACTCCTCGCCGTTGTCAGCCATGACATGCAGTGCAGGTATCTTGGGTATCACGGTGAGGTGTACCTTGCCCGATGCCGTGAGCGAGCACAGCACGGTGTCGATGTAGGGACTCTTGCAGAGCGTCCTTTCGACGTTTCCCATGTTGATGTCTGAGATATTCTTGCCCTCGAACACCATTTTTTTGTCTCGGATGATGCCGAGCACCTCGTCCCTGCTGATAAGTCCCAGGGAGAGGCTGTCTTCGACAACGAGGTCCATGCCTTGGCATACAATCTCCTTTTCCTTGCCTCCTATCTTGACGAAGGAAACGACGAGGAATGCGGCAATGGCCAGAATGAGTAATATCTTCAGTGCGGACTTCATGAATCTTTTTGTAATGATTGACCTTTCTGATGGTGGGAATCTGCAACCCCCACCTTAACCTTTCTGATTGTGCGTACCCTCCTCAAGCAGTTGGGCTATCTGCTCCGAGTAGTCTTCTATGTCACCGGCTCCCAGGGTGATGAGTACGTCGAACCCTCCCCGTCTTACCACGTCAAGTATCTCGTTCTTGGCAATCATCTCGCGGTGCCGGCTTGTGAGGTTGTCGTAGATGAGTGCGCTGGTGACACCCGGTATGGGTTTCTCGCGTGCGGGATAGATATCTACGATGGCTACGTCATCCAGTTGTGACAGCGCGTCGGCAAATTCCCGGTAGAAATCGCGTGTACGCGTATAAAGATGGGGTTGGAAGATGGCCTTGATGCGGCGTCCCTGATACAGCTGTTTGATGCTGAGGATGCTTTGGCGGATTTCTTCAGGGTGATGGGCGTAGTCGCTCAGATAGACCATGTCATCGCGCTTCACCTTGAAGTCGAAACGGCGGTCCACTCCGCTGAACGAGGCCATGGCCTTGCGGATGTCGTCAGGCTGTACACCGGCAATCTGGGCCAGTGCCATGGCTGCAATGCCGTTCTCGATGTTGACCGCCACGGGAACTCCCAGGCGGATGTCCTTGATGTTTCCGAGGGGTGAGATGTAGTCGAAGGTAATCTCACCACCGCCAATGCGTACGTTTTCCGCATGGAAGTCGCCCTTGTCCCGGCTGTAGGTGAAGGTTGTAACCTCCTTGCCCGTGCGAGGCTGCATCTTCAGTCCGGTGTGCAGGAGGAGATAGCCCCCCTCCACAATCAGGCTGGTGTAGTGACTGAAGCTCTCCAGGTACGCCTCTTCCGTGCCGTAGATGTCCAAGTGGTCGGCATCGGTAGCCGTGATGACCGTGGCGTAGGGGGAGAGCCAGTGGAAGGAACGGTCGAACTCGTCTGCCTCAATGACCACGTAGTCACTCTGGGAGGAGAGTATGTAGTTCGTACCATAGTTCTTGGTGATTCCCCCCAGGAAAGCGTTGCAATCCACCGGACTCTGGTGCAGCAGGTGTGCTGCCATACTGCTCGTGGTCGTCTTGCCGTGTGTGCCTGCCACGCACAGTCCTTTGTGTGCACGTGTCAGCGTTCCCAGTACCTGGGCACGTTTCTGGATTTCGAAACTGCCCTGACGGAAGAACTGGAGTTCCTTATGCTCGGCGGGGATGGCCGGGGTGTAGATGACCAGCGTGCTGTCCTTGTCTTTACAGGCCAGGGGGATGAGGTCTGTGTTTTCCTCATAATGCACCTGAGCCCCTTCCTCTTCCAGGCGTCGGGTCAGGTCGCTGGGGGTACGGTCATAGCCGCCCACCACGATGCCCTGGTGCAGGAAATAGCGGGCAATGGCACTCATGCCGATGCCTCCGATTCCTACGAAATATACTGCTTTGATGTCCATTGTCTCTTTCTGTTATAATAATAAGGTAGATTTATGATTTGTCTGGCACCTTGATGTGGGTTCTTGCCAGTTTCAATACCATTTCTGCGATGTTTTCTGCGCTGTCCGGGTAGGCCATGTTGAGTGCATTCCTGCCCAGTGATTCCAGCAGGGACGGATTGGCCACGGTCTGGAGAGCCAGGGGAATGAGTTTCTCTACAGCTTCTGCATCCTTGACGTACAAGGCCGCATCCCTGTTGACCAGTGCCATGGCATTGTGGGTCTGATGGTCCTCGGCCACGTTGGGGGAAGGCACCAGGATGGAGGGTTTGCCCAGCAGGCAGAGTTCGCTGATGCTGCTGGCACCGGCGCGGCTTATCACCAGGTTGGCAGCCTTGTAGGCCTGATCCATGCGTGAGATGAAGTCGGTGACAAAGAGGTTGTGGGGCTGACCCTTCCGGGAGAGTTCCTCTGCAATGTGCTTCTTGTAGTAGCTTCCCGTCTGCCATATCACCTGCACGGGGCTCTTAGCTATGGACGGCAGGTTCTGGAGCACGCTTTCGTTGAGCGTACGTGCTCCCAGGCTTCCTCCTACCAACAGGATGATGGGCTGCTGGGTATTCATGCCGAATGTCTCGGCACATTCCTCCCTGCTTTCTTCCACATGAAGCAGGTTCTGGCGAACGGGGTTTCCGGTCAGCACGATGCGCTCCTTGGGGAAGAAACGTTCCATGCCCTCATAGGCCACGCATATCTTCTCTGCCTTCTTGCCCAGTGACTTGTTGGTCACTCCGGCGAAGGAATTCTGCTCCTGGATGAGGCAAGGTATGCCCAGGGCATAGGCTGCATTGAGCGTCGGACTGCTGGCATATCCTCCTACTCCGACCACCGCATGAGGTGCGAATTCTTTGATGATGTCCTTCACGATGCGCTTGCTCTTGAAGAAATCCATCATGACTCCGACATTCCTGGGTGACCAGAGTGGGCGGATGAGTCCTCTGACAGGCAAACCTTTTATCTCATAGCCAGCTGCCGGTACCTTGGTCATCTCCATGCGTCCTTCTGCTCCGATGAACAGTATCTTGGATTCCGGTCTCAGTTGTCTGATGGCGTTGGCTATGCTGACAGCGGGAAAGATATGTCCTCCCGTGCCGCCTCCACTTATGATGATTCTTGGTTCTTCCATACTGTATATGTTATGGCGGGAACTGTTTCATCCCACCGCTTGGTTATTCAATGATTGTCCCTTTCCTCTCCAGTCTGGACGAGTACTGGGTTGCTTTGCTCTATCTGGCGTGCCGAACGGCTCACGCTGAGTATCATTCCTATGTAGGCACAGGTGATGATGGTGGAAGTGCCTCCCTTGCTCACCAGGGGGAGCGGCTGTCCAGTGACAGGGAGGAGACCTACGGCCACGCCCATGTTGATGAGTGCCTGGAGCACCAGCATGAGGGAGAGTCCCATGATGAGGTAGGCTGGGAACCGTGTGGCGCACTTGCCGGCTATCCTCCACGCCCTGTAGAGGAGGAAGAGGTACAGGAATACCACGAGCAGGGCAGACTCAATGCCTCCCTCCTCGATGATGATGGCGTAGATGTAGTCGGAGAATGCCATGGGCAGGTAGTCACGTTCCACACTCTTGCCAGGGCCTTTGCCCACGATGTTGCATGTAGCCACGGCAATCTTGGCATGTGCCACCTGTTGGTTGTTGGCTACGTCATACTTCTTGGGATCCTCTGGCAGGTCATTCCCGTTCTGGATGCGCTTCACCCAGGTGGGCAGACGATGCAGGATAGACACTTTCTCACTGATTTCTACTGCCGTCTCCTTGGACATGTTTTTGGCCACGACAAACCCCGTAATGGCCATTCCCATCAGGGGGAGCGTCACCCACAGCAGGAATTTCTTGGGTGCCTGACCTATCCAGAGCAATGTCATGGTGACGAGGAAAAGCAGTCCTGCCGTGGAGAAATTCTCCGAGGCGATGAGCAGGCACATCACGACGAGTGTGCCGAAGGCTATCTTCACTCCCACGCTGTGTGCCTCGCCCGTATCACGGTTGCGCATGGTCAGCAGGAAGGACACGAAACCTATCGTGGCGAGTTTGGCAAACTCACTCGGCTGGATGGTACGTCCGAAGATGCGTATCCAGCGTTCTGCCCCATTGATTTTCTCACCGAACAAGAGGGCATAGACGAGCATGCCTATGGAAATGAGTACCAGGAAAGCACAGATGGGTTTGAAGAACTTGCACGGCATCAGGTGCGTGAACCATGCTATGACCAGTCCTCCGATGACCATGATGCCATGGTCGAGTACAGGTGCCCAGTAATAGCCATCCTGATAACTGTCACGGCTGGAGGCGCTATATACCTCGATGAGTGAGATGGCACACAGCAGGATGAGAACCATCCATACGGCCATGTCTCCCTGCAGCCAGCCTTTGCTTTTTATCGTTGTAGTCGGTAACTTCATGGGGGCAGCATTATGAATTCATTACACACTCACAGAATTGTTCGCCGCGGTCCTCCATGTTCTTGAAGAGGTCGAAACTTGCGCAGCAGGGACTTAGCAATACCGTGTAGCCGGGGCGGGCCATCTGGCGGCATGCCTCGACACAGTCCTTCATGGAATGGGTGTCAGCCACGGGAAGTCCCAGTCGGTCGAAGAAATCATGCAGTTTGGTGTTGTCGGCTCCCAGATAGACCAGTCCGGCACACTTCTCCTTCACCAGTTCCTCGATGGCACTGTAGTCGTTGCCCTTGTCCTTGCCACCGATGATGAGGATGGTAGGTGTCGTCATGCTGTCTAGGGCATACCAGCAGGCATCCACGTTGGTCGCCTTGGAGTCGTTGATGTACAGTATGCCGTCCTTCTCAGCCACCTTCTCCAGGCGGTGCTCCACGCCCTTGAAGTTTCCAAGGCATGTCCTCAGCGTTGTGTCATCGATGCCGCTCAAGCGTGCCGCAATGCCGGCAGCCAGCATGTTGTACAGGTTATGCTTGCCACGCAGTGAGAGTGCCTCCTGCTTTGCACGGAAGGGCAGGGTAGTGTCGATGACATACTCACCCTCCTGCACATAACCTGTCATGCCCTCGCCCGTCAGGATGCTGAAAGGACACAGGCGTGCCTTGACATCGTATTTCTCCAGTTCCGTGCGGATTATGGGGTCATCGGCCCAGTAGATGAAAGCGTCATTCTCCTGCTGGTTCTGGAGGATGCGCATCTTGGCATCGGTATAGTTCTGCATACAGTTGCCGTAGCGGTCCAGATGGTCGGGAGTGATGTTGAGCAGGATGGCTATGTTTGCGCGGAACTCGTACATGTTGTCCAGCTGGAAACTGGAGAGTTCGATGACGTACCAGTCGAAGGTCTTTCCCTCGGCAATCTGCAATGCCAGCGAGCGTCCTATGTTGCCTGCCAGCCCCACGTTATACCCTGCCGAACGGAAGATGTGATAGATGAGGCTAGTCGTGGTGGTCTTGCCGTTGCTGCCCGTGATGCACACCATCTTGGCCTGCGTATAACGTCCCGCAAACTCTATCTCGCTGATGATGGGTATGCCCGCCTGCTTGAGTTTCTGTACCATGGGAGCCTCCTCGGGAATGCCAGGACTCTTCACCACCTCGTCGGCATTCATGAGGAGTGCCTCCGTGTGCTTTCCTTCTTCCCACTCCACGCCGTACTGGTCGAGAATCTCCTTGTAGTTGTCCTTTATCTTGCCCATGTCGCTGACAAAGACATCAAATCCTTTGATCTTGGCCAGTGCTGCGGCACCCACTCCGCTCTCGGCGGCTCCTAATACTATGATTCTTTTCATTTTCTCGTTGTCTATATGTTGTACTCCCTTGTCCGAACGATAACCTATAACCTATAACCAATAACCCATAACCTATACCCTCTACTCCACAACCCCTTTCATCTGATTTTCAGCGTTACGATAGCCATGGCGCACATGATGATGGTCACAATCCAGAATCGGGTAGTGATCTTCGACTCCAGCCAGCATCCCTTGGGCCAGTTGAGCCACACCTTTACATCGCTTGCCAACTGGCCGGGTTTCACACGGAAGGTGTCGTGCAGCGGTGCCCGCTTGATGACGCGCCATTTCTCCCCTCGCTTGTTGCCACGCTTTGCCACCTGTGTCTGGAGCAGTACGCTGAGACTCTCCATGAGGAAGACGAAGCAGAGCAGGGGAATGAGCAGTTCCTTGTGCAGGATGACTGCCATCACGCCTATCACACCCCCGATGGCCAGCGAACCCGTGTCGCCCATGAAGACCTGAGCGGGGTAGGAGTTGTACCACAGGAAACCCACCAGGGCTCCCATGAATGCCAGACAGAAGATGACAAGTTCCTCTGAGCCTGGTATGTACATGATGTCCAGGTAAGATGCCAGACTGATATGGCTGCTGACGTAGGCCAGTACGCCCAAGGCAAACATGATGATGGCAGAGTTACCCGCACACATGCCGTCCATGCCATCGTTGAGGTTGGCTCCGTTGCTGACTGCCATGACGATGAATGTGGTCACCAGCACGAAGAGTACCCATCCGGCTGCCGTTTTGTATTTTCCCATAAAACTCATCATCTCGCTGTAGCTCAGGTTGTTGTTCTTGACAAACGGAATGGTGGTGTCAGTACTCTTCACTCTCTGTGGGTTGTGCACCACCACCTTGTGGTCCTGTTTCGTCATGGTGTGGTTCGTCTGTATGACAGCATCGGGACTCTTCCACAGGGTCAGTCCCACCGCCAGTCCCAGCAGGGCCTGTCCCATGAGTTTGAAGATGGGGCGCATGCCTTCCTTTGACCTTTTCAACTTGATGTAGTCATCAGCAAACCCCAGGGAACCCAGAACCAGAATGGTGCCCAGCATGAGTATCATGTAGATGTTGCGAAGACGTCCCAGCAGCAGGCACGGTATCACTGTGGCCACGATGATGATGATGCCCCCCATGGTAGGCACACCCTTCTTCTCCACTCCATAGGGGTCGATGCTGGCATCGCGTTGTGCCTCACTTGCATTGTGGCGCTTCATCCATTTAATGAAATACTCACCAAACCATGCAGAAATGATGAGAGACAGAACCAGTGTGAGTATGCCGCGGAATGAGATGTATGACCACAGGTGTGAACCGGGTATGCCAAATTCTTTGAGATATCGGAACAGATAGTATAGCACGGAAATATATTATTTAATTGAAAATTGAATATTTTAATTGAAAATTGATAATTGACAATTGACAATGGGACTGGCGCAAAGTAACGCCGCGCAGCCCATTGTTAATTATTAATTATTAATTGTCACTTATTCCAAAGGCTTCCCTTATTACCTCATGGTCATCGAAGTGGTGCTTCACTCCCTTGATGATTTGGTAGTCTTCATGTCCCTTTCCTGCCACCAGGATGACATCCCCGGGTTTGGCCATCATACATGCCGTGCGTATTGCCTCCCTGCGATCCACGATGCATACCACCTTCCTCTTCTGTTCCTCGTCCAGACCAGCCATCATGTCGTTGATGATGTCCTGTGGTTCTTCGAAACGAGGGTTGTCACTGGTGATGATGACGCGGTCGCTGTGCTTTACCGACTCCTGCGCCATGAGAGGACGCTTGCCTTTGTCACGGTTGCCACCCGCTCCGCATACCGTCCAGCATTCACCTCTGTGCTGCAGCACCTCATTGATGGTGGTCAGCACGTTGACCAGCGCGTCGGGTGTGTGGGCATAATCGACGATGGCCGTCACCCCTTCCTTGCTGCGGATACTCTCGAAACGACCGTTCACGGGGCGCATGGCACTGAGTGCGAGCAGCACCTCCTCCTTCTCTCTCCCCATCATGCGAGCCGCTCCATAGACAGCGAGCAGGTTGGACACGTTGAAGCGTCCCACAAACTGCACGAAGACCTCCGTGCCGTCCACTTCGAGGTTCATGCCGTCAAAACCCTCTTCCAGGATTCTTGCCTTGAAGTCAGCGGCCGCGCGAAGGGAGTAGGTACGGGTAGTAGCCTTTGTGTTCTGGAGCATTACCATGCCATTCTTGTCATCCGCATTGGTGATGGCAAAAGCCTCCTTGGGCAGCATGTCAAAGAAGCCCTTCTTGGCATCCCGGTAGTTCTCGAATGTCTTGTGATAGTCAAGGTGGTCGCGTGTCAGGTTGGTGAAGATACCCCCTGCAAAAGTGAGGCCACCGATGCGCTTCTGCGTTACGCTGTGGCTGCTCACCTCCATGAAGGCATACTCACAGCCCTCGTCAGCCATCTGTCCCAGGAGGCGGTTCAGCGTGATGGGGTCGGGGGTTGTCACCTCCGTGGGTACAGGCGTGCCGTCGATGTAGTTGCATACCGTGCTGCACAGTCCACATTTGTAGCCGAAGCGTCGGAACATCTGATAGAGCAGGGTGGCTATCGTCGTCTTTCCGTTGGTACCTGTCACCCCTATCAGCTTCATTCTCTGGGTCGGGTCTCCGTAGAAGTGGGTGGCCAGACGTCCTACCACCTCCTCCGTGTCAGGGTACTGCACGTAGGCCCCCCCCTCGGCCAGTGTCTCGGGGAGCGTCTCGCAGATGACGGCCTTGGCTCCCAGTTCCAGTGCCTTACCGATGTATTCATGTCCGTCGGCCTGAGTACCTCTCAGGGCTACGAAGGCATTTCCTTCCTTGATGCGGCGTGAGTCAATCTCTATGCCGGTGATGTCCCATGTGCCTTGGCCCTTGACCTGAAGGGGCTGGGTGGTTTCTATCAGTTTCTCTAATGTCATGGCTTCCTACCTTATTATATATTTATCGTAAAAGTTGATTGTTTCTGTCAGATGCTCAGCAAGAGGTTCACCGTAGTACCCTTCTTGATGATGATTCCGGGTTTGATGCTCTGCGTGGTGACCCTTCCAGCCCCTTTTATCTTGACCTTCAGTCCAGCATGTTGCAGCACGTAGACGGCATCGCGTGCTCCCATGCCCGTCACGTCAGGCATCCGTCCCTCATCCGTTGCGGGCAGGTGGACAAGCCTCAGGCCTCCTTCCGACTGGTCTGCCGAGCACCACACGCCTTCACCCTCCTTCTTGTCCACGTGCCCCGTATCCACATCCCGGTGCGCGATGTGCAGTTCCCTGAGCACCTGCTGCGTCTCCTTCAAGTTGCCGTTGCCCAGCGTGGGTGCAGACGTGGACGTGCTGTCGTGTACCTCCATGGGAATGCGGTGGTTCATGCCCTTGGCCATCACCGCCTGTGCCACCTGGGCAAATATTGGGGCACAGTGCGTACCCCCCGAGGCAGGCAGTTTGTACTTGCGTATACCCACAAAGCAAGTGTATTGAGGGTCCTCGTAGGGGAAGAACCCGCAGAAACTCACGAAGTAGCGCATCACGCCAGAGTGGTATCCCTTGCCGGGAGCCGCAATCTGGGCGGTACCCGTCTTGCCGGCCACCTTGAACTGACAGCGTGCCCGTCGTCCTGTACCCCTAGGGGCACTGACCACGTTTTCCAGTACTCCCCTTACCTTCTGTAGCGTCTTCTCCGAGCACATCTTTTCGCGGAGTACTTCCACGGGGAACTCCCTTATGACGACTCCGTCCTTCATTTCAGCCTTGACAAAACGGGGCTTCACCAGTTTTCCGTTGTTGGCGATGCCGTTGTAGAAGGCACAGGTACTGATGGGAGGCAACAGCGATTCGTACCCGATGCTCATCCACGGAAGCGTAGTGGCCCACCACACATTCTTGTTGCTGGGGTCCTTCTTCATGATGGGGTTGCGTGCACCCTTCAAGGGGAGGTCAAGCGGTATGCCCGCTCCCTCCCGTTCCAGTGCCTCCACGAATGCCTTGGGGTTGTTGCCGTAGGCACCGTCAATCATCAGGCTGACACCCACGTTCGAACTCTTCTCGATAATCTTCTGTACCGAGATGCTGCCATAGCCTCCCGTGGTGGACCACGAAGCATCGCTCATCCACCTCTTGTGCATCATGACACGTCCACACCCCGTGTGGTAGATGGTATTTGTGTCCGCCTTGCCGTCCTCCAGGGCAGCCATCAGGCTGGCCGTCTTGAAGGTAGAACCCGGTTCCATGCATTCCGAGATGGCGTAGTTCATGATTTCGCTGTAGTTTCCGTCATCATCCCGTCCCATGTTGACGATGGCTTTCACGTCGCCCGTCTTGGCTTCCATGACGATGACCACTCCCATCTCAGCATCCTCGCCGTTGTTGGGGAAGCTCCTCAGCTGAGCCAGCAGTGCCTTTTCCGCTACGTCCTGTATATCTACGTCGATGGTGGTCATGATGTCGTGTCCATGCACGGCAGCCTTGTCGGAAAAGTCCACGCGCGTGTTCCTTACTTTTATATTGTGCTTGATGCCATCCTTGCCACGCAGGATGGTGTCGCACATCAGTTCTATGCCATTCTTGGCCACCCGGTCCGAGTCCCTGTAGAGAGACCCCAGGGTACGGCTTGCCAGACTGCCATAGGGTTTCTTGCGCTTCATGATTTCGTCACCGTGGAATCCCCCCTTGTAGGTTGTCTCACGGAAGAGGGGCAGTTTCTTGCACTCCTTGTATTCGATGAACGTAGCCAGCCGTCCGGGCAGGATGCTCCATCCGTTCTTTCTCCTTCCCCGCTTATCCACGCCGTTGTAGCCTTCCAGCAGTCTGTCCCTTAGTTTTTTCTCGCTGTATTCGGGAAAAATCTCGTGCAGCCCCATGACGATGCTGTCCAGGTCAGCCAGGAAGGCACTGTCCCTCCATGTCTGCGTCTTGACACGCTGGATGGAGTCCTTGTCGATGACGCGGAAGTCGATGCAGAGCCTGTATTCCGGTACACTTCCCACCAGCAACCTGTTGTTGCAGTCGTAGATGTTTCCGCGTATGGCCTTGTCGATGATGTTCGCCTTCGTAAAGCGGTCGCGCACCACCTCCCAGTACGGTCTTTCCACGAGCATGGTCTTCAGTGCTGTGCCAATCACAACGATGCCGAAGAAACACAGTATGGCGAAGGCAATGCGGAA